>CAYZDM010000365.1:0-3922 GCA_964476875.1 uncultured Sandaracinaceae bacterium
AGACCCCGAAGGTGCTGCGATCCGAGTGCGTTGGGTGCTCCGGCGCGAGTCTGCCGACTACGCGACTGGCGGCGACTACCGGCGCGTGCCGCCCGAGATGCAGGGCGCGGTCCTCGAGGGTGGAGCCAGTGGCGCACGGCTGCGCATGCCCAAGGATCCCGGGCCCTACCGGCTCTTCCTCTACGCTTACGATGAGGCGGGCAGCGCAGCAACGGCGAACGTGCCGCTGCTGGTGAAAGGCAAGGTGCGCACACCCTTGCCGTTTTATGTCTACCAGGACGGTTTCGAGGGGATGCCCTGGGCCCCCTCTGGCTGGATGGGTGCGACCGAGTCGCTGAGCCTGATCGGCGTCCATGCTGGCAACCCCCATCAAGGCAAAGCCTGCATCAAGATGCGCTTTGTCGGAGAGGTTGGCACCTGGGTGGGCGTCGCCTGGCAACACCCCGCCAACAACTGGGGCGACCAGGAGGGTGGCTACGATCTCAGCGGTGCGACACATCTTGAGTTCTGGGCCCGTGGAGAATACAGCACCGAGAAGATCAGCGTCAGCGTGGGTCTCCTCGGCCAGGACAAGGCGCACCCCGATTCGGGCAAGACAAGTGCCTTAGACATCCGGCTGACGCGCGAGTGGCAGCGCTACCGCATTCGCCTGAAGAAGCTCGACCTGTCCAGCATCAAGACGGGCTTCGTGGTGACCCTCAGCGGGCAGGGGTCACCCTTGACCATCTACCTCGACAGCATTCGCTTCGTCGGGAAGTAACGAGCCACTCAGTGGCCCACCAACTCGGCTTCGAGTTCCTCGAGGCTCTTCCCCTTCGTCTCGGGCAGCAGGCGCACCACGATGATGAGGCCGACGATCGCGAACAGGCCGTAGATCAAGAACGTCACACTGTTACCGAAATTCTCGAGCTCCCAGGGGAAGATGAGCTGCACGGCAAAGCTGACAGCGGAGTTGATGAGCCCGACGAAGGATATCGCGAGCCCACGAACCCGGTTCGGAAAGAGCTCCGAGAACAGCACCCACATCACCGGACCGAGCGACATGGCGAAGCTCGCGACGAAACCCAGGATGCCAACGAGGATGAGCGTCGGATTCATCTCTGCGGAAGCGAACCCGTACGACAAGAGCAGCATGCAGACCGCAATGCCCGTCAGCCCAGCGACTAGTAGCGGACGGCGGCCGAGCCGATCGATAAACAACATGGCCACCACCGTGAATACTAAGTTCACGAGGCCCACCAGCACCGCCTGCATGAAGGCGGCATCCGTCCCAATCCCGGACTGCTCGAATATCATGGGCGCGTAGAAGAACACGGCGTTGATTCCCGTGACCTGTTGCAGAACCGCAACCGAGACACCAATGACGAGAACCAGTCTCATCCCCGGGCGGAACAGCTCACGCAGCGGGGTCCGTTCGGCAGACCGTTCGGCGCGGAGCGACGCCTTCACTGCCACGATGTCCGCCTCGGCTTGTGCGCTGTCACTCACTCTTTCGAGCACGCGCCGCGCGTCACCGTCCTTACCGTTCATCACCAGCCAGCGAGGGCTCTCGGGCACTGCGAACAAAGCGAGGAGGTAGAACATCGCTGGAACCGCCTCGACGCCGAGCATCCAGCGCCAGTTCCAGTCCCCGAAACGAAGTGCTTTCGCCCAGGCCAGGTCCGCCTGTCCGAGCTGAAGGATCAGGTAGTTCGTGAAGAAGGCAGCGGATATGCCGAGCACGATGTTGAGCTGGTTGAACGACACCATGCGGCCGCGCATTGCGGCCGGCGCAAGCTCGCCAATGTACATTGGCGCGATGATTAGCGCGGCGCCGACGCCGAGTCCGCCGAGCATGCGGGCCCCCACCAAGCCGATGAAGCTGGGGGCGAGCGCGGACCCGACTGCCGAGATGGCAAACAATACGGCCGCGATCATGAGGACCGGGCGCCGACCCAGACGGTCGCTGAGCGGCCCCGACACCATCATGGCAAGGCTCGCAGTCAGCGTCAGCGACGCCACGGACCAGCCCAGCTCGATCTTGGTGAGATTGAACTCGGGCTCGATGAAGGTCACCACACCGGAAATCACCGATGCGTCAAAGCCCATGAGGAAGCCGCCGAGAGCGACCGTGAGCGCGACTCTAATCGCGTAACGCATAGTCGGATGTGGCCGGATCGATCTTCTTCGTCAAAACCGACACGCTAGGGTGTCGGCGTGTTGGCTAGTCGGTGACCAGGACGTTGTCGTAGAGGTTCCCGGAATCTTCTCCGTTCGACGCGTTCGTCTGGAAGCCGAACTGCAGGATGTGGCCGATGAAGGTTGCGTTGGGGATGACGATGGACACTTCGAAGCCGCCCCATGTAGCCGGAAGGCCCGTCGTATCTGCCCTGTCTACCGCGCTCTCCGAGAAACCGGCGCCGGGGTCCAGCGTCTTGATGAAGCCGTTGGCTGTGCTGCTACCACCGAGGTTGCCGCCTTTGGCCTGGAACTGGAAGGTGAACGTCTTGCCGACATCGGCCGCGCCAATAGTGCGTTCTTGGAACACGTTGGTCTCCACCAGGTCGGTGGGATTGCGATGGCCTACGTCGGGTGCGCAGCATTCGTAGTCACTGTAGACGACCAGTTGCTGAGGCTCCTGCGCTGCGCCGCCTTCTCCAGTCACGAGATTCGAGATTTGGGGACCTTGGGGCGCGTCCCCGCCGTAGCCAAACCTATAGACGGCACCGCCGTCTGCAAACACATTGATGAAGTACCTCCAGCCGTCACCTATCAACCCGCCTGGGTCAATGGGGAGCAGATTGAAGTCCTGTTCGTAAAATGCTTGAGTGTTCGGCTCACAGACGCCCGCGCTGCACGTTCCGGCTCCGCCGTCACAGACGTTGGTGTTGTCCGAGGTTTCACACTGTCCGTTGGACGAATTGCAGGCCGCGTCTGTGCACTCGTTGCCGTCGTCCTGACAAGTAACGCCTTCGCATAGGTCCGCCGGCTCGCAGATTCCCGCATTGCAGGTTCCGTTTCCGCCGTCGCACGAGTTGTTGTTGTCGGCGGTTCCACAGGTTCCCGCGCTACACACCGCATCGACACACTCGTTGCCGGTGGGAGGGCAGTCCGCAGGGACCACGCACTCGGGGTTCGGCTCACAAACGCCCGCGTTGCAAGTGCCGGGCTCGCTGCCTCCGCCAGCCACCACGATCGTGACGTTGTCGAAGTAGACATCGGCGCCGCAGCCCAGGACGGGGCCGCAACTGGCCTTCAGCTGCAGCGTCACGCCACCGCTGACATCAGCTCCCAGAGTGGTGTTCCAGGTAAAGGATTGCCAGTCTGCGGAGGGGAATATCGGGCCGCCGGTATAAATCTCTCCGGTTGCACCGCCGCCGCTAAACTCGGAGAACAGCTCGACAAACACAACGCCACCGGCGCCCGACAGTGAACCGCGCATGTCCCAAGTGACGGTGATTGCCTGGCCAGGCGTGAGGTTCCCGGCTGCCAGGTTGGCATTCTTTATCAGGTTATCGACAGCCGGATCCGTTTGCGTGCGAACGGGCACATTGAGGTTTGCCGCAAAAGTGCCGGAAGCAGGGTTATCGGTAGTGATCGTCTGGATTCCACCATTCGGGAACTGCTGCCAACTCGCTTCAGGACTGCCGTCGTTGAACGCACCGGTTTCAAATCCGCCGTTGATTGCGATGTCGCCTCCGCCACCCGCGGTGCACTCGTTGCCGTCGAGATCCGAGACCCCGCACTCGCCCGTCTCGGGGTTGCACTCCGCGGTGGTGCACTCGTTCCCGGTGTCGTCGCAGATGACGCCCTCGCAGCGATCGATATCCATGCAGTTGCCGGCGACGCACATGCCTGCGTCGCCGTTACACGCGGTGCCGTTGTCGACCGGATCGTTGCTGCAGGACCCGTCCTCGGGATTGCAAAGGTCGGTCGTGCACTC
>CAYZDM010000366.1:0-3909 GCA_964476875.1 uncultured Sandaracinaceae bacterium
AGCACCAACACCTGTGGCACGAGCGCACCTAGACCGGTCGAGGTCAGCAAGGCCCCATCCAGTTGCCCGACCCGCATCTTACGAACCACGGTCATCTCGTCGCCGGCCACACCGCCGTCGTACATCTTGAGGTTCACCTGACCCTCGGTGAGTTCCCTCAGCTCTTTGCGGAGCTGTTGAAATGCCTTTCCGAGTCCGGACTGCCGAGGCGCCAACGTGGCAATGCGAAGCTGGTGTTCCGCAGCGAGGGCGGCCTCGGCACGGGCCTCGCTGGTCATCGAATCACCGCTAATCAGGAGTGCGGCGAGCGCTAGCGACATGAAAAAGATTTGAAGACGCATGCCCCACGAAAGCACGAAGTACGCGCCCTCTCAAGAGCCCGTCGCCCGCATGACGCCGCTGTTCCGTAACTCGAGGCCATCCAAGCAGCCCGAGATTGCCCCGAGGACCTGCGGCACAGCGGCAAGATCGGCGATGGGATTGACGATGGCGACGTCGATGCCAGCTTCGGCATAGGCGCGAAGACGCCCGCGAACCATCTCGCGGTTGCCGACGATGGCCATAGCATCACACAGGCGGTCGGTGACCCCCGCGGCGACTCCCGCACGATCACCCTTGGCGAATGCGTCCCGGATCTGTCGGGCCTCGTCTTCGTAGCCGATCCATTCGAAGCACTTGTTGTAGCCGGGTGTTGCGGCGTAGGCGCCGAACACAGTCCGAATGAGGTTTCGCCCCATCGACGGATCGTCGACCATCACGACGTGCAGGCGAGCGACGACTTCAATGGCGTTGGGATCGCGCCCCGCTTCTTCGGCTCCAGACCGGACCTCTCCCAACACCTGCGCGAGCGCCGACTCTGGGACCATGTTGAGACAAATGCCGTCGGCCAGTGCGCCAGTTAGTCGCAACATCTGCTTGTTGAGCGCTCCGAGATAGATTGGAACCTCCCCAACGGGCTTGCCTCCGAGGCGAAATCCCTTGGCCGACAAGGTGCGTCCCGCGTAGGTCGTTTTTTTCCCACTGAGCATCTGTCGAAGCACCTCGACGTGCTCGCGCATACGCGTCAGCGGTTTGTCGTACGGCTGCCCGGCCCAGTCATGCACGATGTTGGGAGATGAAAGCCCGATCCCGAGGATGAAATTTCCGTTGGTCAGTTGGCTCAGTGTCATCGCGGCCATCGCGTGCATCATCGGCGTGCGTGTCTGCGCGGGAACGACGGCCGTTCCGACCCGTACCCCGGGTAGCCCCTGAGCAACGGCACCGGCGAGCGCGTAAGAGTCGCCTCCATTTACCTCGGCCATCCATATTTCTTCGTAGCCCAGATCATGCGCCGTGCGTGCGAGCTCCACGGCGTTCTCCGCTCCACCCACCGGCAGGGTCATCCCCAACCGAACGTTCTTGGTCGTCCGCTCCATGCCGCCACCTTAGTGCAACACGTTCTTGCGGCGCGGATTCTTTGCCCACTTGGCCGCACACACGCCTCCAACGCCTGCCACGAGCCCCTACGAAACAGGAGCTGGGCGAGCGACGCCGGCTCAAACGATGCGATCTACGTACCTAGCTGTAATCGTCTGTACTGGTCTATTTGCGTCGTGCGCACATAGCGAGGGCGCGGTCGGCAACACCGAGCTCACCCTCACCATTGGGGATGGCTTCGGCGCGCAGCCAGGCGAAGCGGCCTTCGACGCCGACAGGGTGGATTATCGAATCGCTCGCGAAGGCAGTGACCCGGGCTCGTTCCCGATCTTCCTGCCTGGTTCCGACGGAAGCGACCACGTCTACGACGACGCCATCGACATCTCGGGCTCAGTAGAAATCGTCGATGCCCAAGACCCACCAGTATGGGTCACCATCATGGATCTGCCTGCGGGAGACTGCATCGCTAGCCTAAGCGTGTACCGGAACCACTCGATCGTTTGTCAGGGTTCGCGCGCGTTCGCCGTCCTGTCAGTGGCGACCCAGATCACCATCGTTCCGGCCCCGTGCGCGTCGGACTGCATGGTCGAGTAACCGGGCGGCGCACCAGACCGCGCAACACCTTCGCGAGCACTCGGCGCCGCGCAAACGGTTCGCCGGTGCTAGTGGAACAAGTGAATGAAATTCATGTTCGAGTCGTGGCGCATATATTGCACCTAGCCCACGGCATGCGGCATTGGATTTTCTTGGTTTGCGTGGCCTCAATCCTAGCCGTTCCCGTGAGCGCTCAGGTCACCGGCACCGTCGTCGACGAGGACACGGGGGAACCCATCTCGGGCGCTGTGGTCAGCGTACAGGCCTCCAACGTCGAAACGACGACCGATGAGGGCGGCACCTTTGACCTCGCAGACGCGACGGGTGACGGCCTCGTCATCGTCGCCGGGGCGAAGGGCTACTTCTACGACGCTTCGACTGAGAACGCCCCTTCGTCAGATGTCGAGCTCCGACTCGAGGCCGTGCCGGAGGAGGACAACCCGCTCTACACGTTCACCTCGCCCGAGCGGTGCGGCGACTGTCACCCGGCGCAGTATGAGGAGTGGGTCGGCTCGCCGATGCAGAAGGCCGGGATGAACACCTGGGTCTACGACATCTACAACGGAACGGGCACCGGGACTGAGGAGCTGCCCGGGTTCACCTATACGCGCGACTCGGTGTTCGCGGAGAGCAACCCCGAGTCGGAGTGCGCCTCCTGCCACCAGCCAGAACCGTGGGCGCGGGATCCTTTCCAACCGATGGGCGATCGTACCGATCCAAGCGCGGGGATGCTTCACGGAGTCTCGTGCGACATGTGCCACCGAATCGCCGACATCGATATCAGCAAACCCAACTTCCCTGGCATCTTCCCGGGGGTAGTGACGCTGACTCGACCCGAGGGAGAGGGCTGGGAGGTGATGTACGGCGTGCTCGGCGACGTGGGCTACGAGGCTCAGGGGTGGATGCGCGCCTCGTACCAGCCGCAGCTCAGGTCAGAGGTTTGCGCCGCGTGCCATCAGGACGCGAATGATCCGCACGAGACCCACGACTTCGAGAGCCCCGATGCGGTCATATCGGAGCCAACTTATCTCGAGTGGGCCGACACCCCCTATGCCGACCCGGACTCGGAACTGCATGCGGAATGCGTCGACTGCCACATGGCTGCCACCAACGCGACGGCCGCATGCGATCGCGTCAGCTTGAACCGACCGGAAGGCGATGTGCGTTCGCACAGAATCATCGGCACGACAGCGGAGTTCCTAGAGAACGCGCTCTCGGTGACGATGGACGCGGAAATCGTCGGCGACTCGGTAGAGGTCGAGGTAGCGATCACCAACGACCAGACGGGGCACCATGTGCCAACGGGGGTGACCATCCGAAACATGATCCTACTGGTCGAGGCCTCGGAGGCGACAACCGGCGATGCCCTAGAGCACACTGGCAGCACCGTGATTCACAATCTAGGCGGCGTCGGCGATCCAGCCGAGGGCTACTACGCCGGGCTACCCGGCCGATTGTACGGAAAGATCAACATTGCCGAGAACGGAACCTCGCCCACATTCTTCACCGACGCGGTGGCGATCGTGAACGACAACCGCATCCCGGCGCTGGCGACTGACGCGACCAGCTACAGCTTCGCGATCCCCGAGGGTAGCGGCGACATCGACGTGCGCGCCCGCGTGATCTACCGACGCTCGTGGCGCGCCCTCGTCGATGGCAAGGCCTGGCAGTACGACGGCCACGGCAACCCTCTCGAAGACATTGCCCCACCCCACTTCGGCCACCTCATGGCCTCAGCGGAGAAAACCCTCTCCACCGGCACCCCCACCCCAGACGCAGGTGTCCCCGACGCGGGCACCCCTGACGCGGGAACTCCCGACGCAGGCACCCCCGACGCAGGCACCGGCTCCAGCAGCAGCGGCTGCACCGCAACCGGCACCCCCCCCGGCCCCCCCCCCC
>CAYZDM010000367.1:0-3896 GCA_964476875.1 uncultured Sandaracinaceae bacterium
TGCCCTTGGTGATGAGCGAGACCGGGTTCGCATAGTCGGCGCAGGCTTCGAGGCTTCCACGCGTGAGCCGGTAGTGCGCTTCGATTGGCTGGTAGCAATCGGTGTTGCCGGAGAAAGCCACGCGCTCTCGACGCCAGGACCTCTTCTGAAACGCTGCCCGCAAGCGTTCGACGATGTTGACCTTGACGACGATCTTTCGATCGAAGTCGGTCCCCGCACCAAATCCGAGATACGGATGGGTCGGTCGCGCGTAACAGTAGGCGCACGCGTGAAAGCATCCGCGATACGGATTCACGCTCCAGCGAAACCCGATGTCGGGACTCTTGTTCTCGGAAAGCGCACTCTTCGCTCGCTCTTCGTACAGACAAAGATCGGCTGGCGGAGCTTCCCCCTCCCACTCCAAATGAGCCGCCTCAAACCGATTCGGAGGATTGTCCCGAGCCCCTGGCACTGAACAAGCATACAGTATCTCCGAACAAGGGGACAGTCCCCTTTTTAGTCGGCGTAGGGGATGGCTTCGCAGGGTTCGTGCGCGCCCTGCCATCGCATCAGGTTGGTTTCTGGCTTGCCGGTATCGTCGTAGCCGATGACCGCATACGTGAGGCCGCTGTCCTGGCCTAGGTACTGGAGGTCTAGGTTGATCATCTTCACCCAGGTGCCTGTGTTCACGAGAATGCGGTCGTTCGGGAGCTGCAGGAAGCGTGGGCCGTGGCTGTGGCCGACGATCAGCGTGTGCACGCCTCGGGTCTTGTTGAGAGCGCGAATCGCGCGCTCGTCATAACCGCCGCTCGTGACTTCGAGGACCTCTTCCCGCACCAATCGAGGGAAGTTCATGATGCGGTCACGCCAGGCTTGAATCGTGAAGACGCGGTGCCGAAGGAAATAGACCGTCGAGCGCCAGAGAAACTTGAACACGAAGCCCGGATCCAACAGCGCGGACGACCAGAGGAACCGACCCAGGGGTTGGATGCGGTCGATGTGGCTGCGAATTTCCTTGAGCGGATTCATCACCTCGAGGATCCAAAGACTGCCCCAGGGGAGCGCCAACACCTCGGTTCCGTCTCGGCGGGTGCGCGTCATGTTAGCATAGTCGACCCGGTGTATTCGCTCGAACTGGTGGCCGTGTCGGATCTGGATGCCTTCGGGCAGATAGTACGTGTCCGACGACGTCACGAAGTGAACTCGCTCCGCCGCGTCGCCCGGCGCGACGTATCGAAGAAACAGATCCTGCACACCCTTGAACCAAAGCTCGAGGTCGTGGTTGCCGGGGAGATACGTCAGGCGGTTGCTTGGCTTCTGCAGAAACCCGGCAATGGCGCGCACGAACTTAGGATGCCCCTCGAGGCATTGGCGAAGTTTGGCGATCGCGATGTCCTCTGTCACCTCGGTCGGCCATTCGCCTGCGATCTTCACCTTGAGGAGATCGAAGATGTCACCGTTCAGAATCAACTCGATGCTGCCGTCGGCCCCTACGCGTTCGTCGTAGTAGGCGAGGAGCTCTACGAGGCGATCATCGTGAATGAAATCCTCGAGCGGATTCAGCTGCCCGCGTCGGGTTCCCGTCCCGAGATGCAGATCGCTGAGCACCAGCCGAAGCAAAGTCACTGTTCGCTACCCCCAATTCGAGGTTACGCGAAGTGCCGCGATGGGCCAGCTTCTTACAAGCCGCTCGACTTGAGGCTTTGGTTTTGCTCTTCGGTCAGGGGAAGGTGGAGCCCGCACTCCCGCGTTTTCCCTAGAATGCGGCCGTCGCGGGGATCCATATCGGCGGTCGTCGGAATCGTAGAATGGTGGTCACCAATCGAGCGGTACCCTTGCTCGACCATCGGATGGTACGGGAGGTCGTGGCGCTCCATGTACGAAGTCATCTGATCGGCGCTCCAGTTCAAGATGGGGTGGATCTTGACGCGTCCGTCTTGCCGATCGATTCGGCGGAGCCCTGCGCGGTGCGCGGTCTGCTCCGCGCGCAGACCTGCCATCCATCCCTCTGCGCCGAGATCTTGAATCGCGCGCTGCATTGGCTCGACCTTGTTCATCTGGAGGTAGCGATTGACGCCGTCCTCGCCTTGCTCCCACAGCTTTCCGTACAGCGCTTCCTGACGGGCTGGGGACATCAGCGCCGCATAGAAGCGCACGTCTAGCTCCAGGCGTTTGATCAAATCTTCTGCGAACTGGTACGTCTCCGGAAAGAGATAGCCGGTATCGACGCAGATGATCGGTGTTCGCGGCGCGACCCTGTGTATCAGGTGCAACATGACGGCGGAGGTCGCGCCAAAGCTCGTGGATGCGATCAGCTTGTCGCCGTACTCCTGCGCGGCCCATTCGATGAGCTCCTCGGGGGTCGAGGCTCCAAGCACTCGATTCTGTTGATCGAGGTCGGGATCGACGGTGGCGATGCGGACAGCTTCCATGGTGATTCGGCGTAACTTGACAAGTCTGGTGCGGGTTTGCAACGCGTCCAGGCCTTGAAGGTCACTCTAAACCGATAGACCCCGAAAATACAGCATTTTTTGTCGTCAGGGACACCGAATATTCTTGACTCAAATGATGTGGAACTATCGAAGGGAAACGAATTCCTCGGCCGAGGTCGGGTGAATCCCGATCGTGGCGTCGAAGTGTGCCTTCGTTGCCCCGGCCTTCATTGCGATCGCCAGCCCCTGGATAATCTCTGCTGCCCCGTGGCCGGCCATGTGACAGCCGATGACTTGATCGTTCGAAGCATCGACGACCAGCTTCACGATGGTGTGTTCCTTGCGCTCGCTCATGGTCAGCTTCAACGGGGTGAACACCGACTTGTACACGCGGACGTCCTGGCAACGATGCCAGGCTTGCTCTTCGGTGAGGCCCACCGTCGCGAGCTCGGGCTGGCAAAACACCGCGGTCGGAATGCTCATGTAGTCGACGCGGTGGTCGCCTTGGCCAAAGAAGTGATGGGCGAAGTGCATGCCTTCCGCCAGGGCCACAGGAGTCAGTTGAATGTGGTCGGTCACATCACCCACCGCGTGAATCGATGGAACCGAGCTCGTGTAGTTCTCATCCACGACGATGCCGCCACGGCTACCTAGCTCCACACCGAGGTCCTCGAGGCCCAAGGCTTCGGTGTTGGGTTCGCGTCCGATCGCGAACACCGGTAGCTCGGTTTCGAGAATTTCGCCATTGCTCAGCCTCGCCTCGAATCCGGCTGTCGTCTTTCGTAGTTCTTCGACCCGGGTTTCTAGCAGGATGCGCATCCCCTTGACCTCGAGTTCGTCGTGGAGGTGGCAGCGCAAGTCGCGGTCAAAGCCGCGCAAGATTTCGTCTCCTCGATGCACGACCGTGACGTCGACACCGAGCGCACACATGACCGAGCCGAGCTCCAGTGCGATATATCCTGCGCCGACCACCATCATTCGCTTCGGCAACTCGTCGAGTGAGAACACCGCATTGGAGGTAAGGGCGTGCTCGCTACCGGGAATGACGGGAATGATCGCCCGCCCGCCAGTCGCGATAAGAATTCGCTCGGCAGATCGCTGGGTGCCCCCAATCTCGACGTTGTGGGCATCGATGAGCCGTGCACGACCGCGCAGCAAGTCCACGCCTGCACCTTCGAGGAGCCCTTCGTAGATGCCGTTGAGGCGAGCGATTTCCTGGTCTTTGTTCTCGCGCAGGGTGGCCCAATCGAACGAGGCGTCGGTCGACCAACCGTATCCTTTGGCGTCGCGGAGGTCGTACGAGAAGTGTGAGCCGTAGACGAAGAGCTTCTTCGGGATGCAGCCCACGTTGACGCACGTGCCGCCCATCCGATCCATCTCGGCGATCGCCACGCGCGCGCCAAGCTCGCTCGCGACCCGCGCCGCTCTCACGCCGCCCGATCCAGCACCGACGACAAAGAGGTCGTAGTCGTATTCAGCCATTCT
>CAYZDM010000368.1:0-3872 GCA_964476875.1 uncultured Sandaracinaceae bacterium
GCCCCTTTTCAGTAATCCAACTCATGTCTCTTGCGGCGCCTAACGTACCGTAATTTCCCGTCTATACCACATTCGAAACAGGCCAATCGGCCAGTTTTCAAATGCTTGACGCTGATTGTGAACCCACGCATATACGGGCGGCATGTCTGATACGCTGAAAGACGAGCTGAGGCAGATCATCACTGAGGTGACGGAAGTCGAGGATATCCCGGAGGATACACCCTTCGCGGACCTGGGGATCGACAGCATGATGGCCATCGAGATCGTGGCGGACGTCGAGAAGAAATACGACGTGTCGATCTCGGAGGAGGAGCTGCCCGAGCTGATTCACCTCAAAGCGGTCTACGACAAGGTCCAAGAAAAGCTCGGCTAGGCCGCGCTCAGGCCCTGACCCTACTTCGCTCGACCAAAAATCTTCGAACCGGGCGGAACCGATTTGGTCAGCCAGACGTTGCCTCCGATGACCGAGCCCTTGCCGATCACCGTATCGCCGCCGTGGATCGATGCGCCGGCGTAGATCGTGACGTCGTCCTCGATCGTGGGGTGCCGCTTCTGGCCCCGGCGTCCACCGACCTCGTCGCGAGAAACGCTCAAGGCCCCAAGGGTGACCCCCTGGTACAGCTTCACATTCCGGCCAATGACCGCAGTCGCGCCAATGACGACGCCGGTGCCGTGGTCGATGAAGAAGCTCTCGCCAACCTGTGCGCCCGGATTGATGTCGATGCCAGACTTGCTGTGGGCGTGCTCGGTCCAAATCCGTGGAATCATCGGCACGTTGGCAAGATGGAGCTCGCGGGCAACACGATAGGCGGTGATCGCTTGCACGCTTGGGTAACTGAAGACGACCTCTTCGATACTCGAGGCAGCCGGGTCCCCGTCGAAAGCGGCACGAACATCGGCGTTCAGAACACGACGCAACGCCGGAAGCTTCTCGAATAGCCGCAGCACTACGTCCTCGCTCCAGCCTTCCGGCTTTTGCTCCGCGAGCTGTCCCATCCGCTCTTGGTAGCGAATCGCCCGTTCGATCTGCTCCACCAGAATGTCCTGTGCCGGGTAGAGGTGCTCGCTGATCGCGTAGCGAAGGTTGGTTCGATTGAGCGCCCGAGTGCTGTAGAAGCCCATGTAGAGCACGGGCATGATGTGATTGAACGCGGTGATCACCGCTCGTTTGTTGGGAAGCGCCGCGCTGTCGAGATTGTTAATCTCTTCGTCGTTGTCGTACGACCCAGCGATGACGTCGATCACATCTTCGAGATCCTGGTGGCGCTTGGGTTCTCTTCCGCTCATGGCTGCTCTATGTGTAGCACGGACGACACGTCAACTGCGAAAACCGAGGTCAGCCGCCGAGCCAGCCGCGCGCCCGATACCATGCTACCGCGTCGGTGAGCGACTCGCGAAGCGGCCTAATCGTGTAGCCCAGCTCGCGGTGCGCTTTATCATGCGAAACGACTTCGTTGGACACACTCGCGCGGAGCATGTCCGCCGTGATGAAGGGGTCCTTTTTGGTCACTGCGCTCGCTGCCAGCGCGAACGGGAGAATCACCCAACCGACCCAGAGCGGTAGCGCCCGCGTGGGCACCTTTGCGCCCGTCAACTCCCCGAAGAGAGTGACCATCTCCATCACCGGAATCACGTCCCCGGTGAGGAAGTACCGCTCGCCGGGTCGGCCCTTGACGGATGCCACGATCATGCCGTCCGCGACGTCACGAACGTCCACGTAGTCGCTCAGCATCTCGAGCAGGACGGGCACACGACCAAAGTACATGTCGATCAAGACCGCGCCGATCATCGAAGGCTCGAAGTCGTGTGGACCAACCATGGAGCCCGGGTTCACGATAACCCCGTGGAGGCCGCGCTCACAGGCGTCGAGCACGATCGTCTCGCCTATCGCCTTGGAGCGGTGGTACTCGCACTTCTCGTTCAGCGCGAGTGGCTTTTCTTCGGTCAGCGGTTCCTCGAGAGGTGCCCGCTCTAGTGCGTGATGCGAGCTCGTGTGCACCAGGCGAATGCCGCGCGACAGGCACGCGTCGACGACCTTGCGGGTCCCTTCGACGTTGAGCGTGTACATCATCGGGTCCTTCTTCGGACTCAGGTCGATCTTCGCCGCCAAGTGATACACCACGTCGACGCCGCCGACCGCACGCTCGACGTCGCTTGCATCGAGCACGGATCCGGAAATGAACTCGATGTCGAGGCCAGCGAGTGACTCCGGCAGAGTTCCGGGCTCCAATACGCGCACCTTCTGGCCGTTCTCGACGAGTCGTCGCACGAGAACATTGCCGAGACGACCGCCACCACCAGTAACGAGAGCTAACACGCAGCGGAGTGAAACACGCTTGACCTGGGGCCTCAAGCCGGCGCGTTCTTGTCGAACACGCGGCCTATCAAGTCCTTCGCTTCCTTCTGAATCGAGGCCAGATGCTCCCTACCCACGAAGCTCTCCGCATAGATCTTGTACACGTCCTCGGTACCCGACGGCCGAGCGGCAAACCACCCATTCTCTGTCGTGACCTTGAGCCCACCAATCGGCGCATCGTTCTCGGGAGCCTTCGTCAGTATTTGCTGAATCGGCTCTCCCGCCAGATCAGAGGCGTCGACGTCCGACTCGCTCATGTTCTTCAACGCCGCCTTCTGTTGGATGGTCGCAGGGGCGTCGATGCGTTCGTAGACCGGAGAGCCAAACTGCCGAGCGAGGTTCTGGTAGCATTCGCCGGGGTCTCGGCCGGTGGCCGCGGTAATTTCTGCGGCGAGAAGGTTCAGGAGAATGCCGTCTTTGTCGGTCGTCCACACCCTTCCGTCTTTGCGCAGAAACGAAGCGCCGGCGCTCTCCTCGCCACCAAACCCGTACGAGCCGTCGAGCAGCCCTTGAACGAACCACTTGAAGCCCACTGGCACCTCGGCGAGGCGACGGCGCAGGTCCTTGGCAACACGGTCGATCATCGCGCTGCTAACGAGCGTTTTTCCGACGGCGGCTCGCTCGTCCCAACCCCGTTCAGTGAACAAGTAGCTGATTGCGACGCTCAAGTAGTGGTTCGGGTTGAGGAGCCCCCAGCTACTCGTGACGATGCCGTGTCGGTCGAAATCCGTGTCGTTGCCGAACGCGATGTCGTATTGGTTTCGCAGATCGACGAGACGAGCCATGGCGTACGGCGACGAACAATCCATGCGGATCTTCCCATCGCGGTCTAGGGTCATGAATGAAAACGTGGGGTCGATGGCGTCGTTGACGATGCTGAGACGCAGATCGTAGCGTTCGGCGATGCGAGGCCAATACTTGATGCCGGCCCCACCCATCGGATCCACGCCGATGCGTAGACCCGCTTTGGAGATCGCGTGCATGTCGAGGACGGTGTCCAAGCCCTCGACGTAAGGGGTGATGAAATCGTGGATGTGAGTAGTGTCGGCACGAAGTGCGGCGTCATAGTCGATCCGACGAACACCCTTGAGACCAGCCACCAGAAACTTGTTGGCGCGATCCTGGATCCACGTAGTTACCTCGGTGTCGGCCGGGCCACCGTTCGGAGGGTTGTATTTGAAGCCGCCATCTTCGGGCGGGTTGTGCGACGGCGTCACGACGATGCCGTCCGCGTCACTCGCATGATTCCGATTGTGCTCGAGAATCGCGAACGAAACCGCGGGTGTCGGCGTGAACTGTCCCGGAGGCGCGATGCACGTTTCCACTCCGTTCGCCGCGAGGACCTCGAGCGCCGTGCGCGCAGCCGGCTCGGACAACGCATGGGTGTCGATGCCCACGTATATTGGGCCATCGATCCCCTCGGCAACGCGATAGTCACAAATCGCCTGGGTCGTTGCCAGGATATGCGCCTCGTTGAAGCTCAAGCGAAGGGACGAGCCACTGTGGCCCGACGTCC
>CAYZDM010000369.1:0-3864 GCA_964476875.1 uncultured Sandaracinaceae bacterium
TTGCCCATATCCAGCTTGATGTGCAGCTCTGCCAGCTGGCGCTTTGAGACGCGCTCGGTACGCTAACGATGTAGGGCGTGGGGTTCGTGGAAGCAGACACATCGTTTCGAGGGCTCTTTCAGCGGCTCGCCCGCCTGGATGAGATCGACATGCGCGTGGGCCTGATCTGCGAGCAACTTAGTTCACTCTCAGACGAGGACGCGGTCCGACTGCTCGACGAAGCGCATCGCGGCGCTGCCCTCGGTGGGAGCGACGCGCAATCGGTGTTTCTCGCGATCGGCTGGGCCCTCTTCGATCCAGGTATTGAACCGCGGCGACCTGAGCTTGGCCTGGCCGCGCGAAGAGCGGCGCTTCACCAGGTCGGGGACTTTGTTGCGCCAAGCCCAGAAAGCGAAACAGACGTCGACGACAAACGCCGCGTTCCCGACTTCGGACGCGGACGGCCGCTCACGCTCGGCGAGCGCAAGTCGCTCGCTCGCACCCACGACCGCACTTTGATTCAACGCGTCGTGCGAGATCCCCACCCAGACGTCGTCCGGATTCTGCTCGACAACCCCTCGCTTACCGAAGAAGACGTCGTTCGGGTCTGCGCGGCGCGCCCCAATCATCCAACCGTCTTACAAACCGTCTATCGGCATCGACGTTGGGTGGTGAGATATCGGCCTCGCAACGCAATTGTCCGCAACCCGGACACTCCGCTCGACACCGCGCTCTTGCTCGTTCCCCTGCTGCGAAAAGGCGAACTCAAGGAGGCCGCGACCTCGGCGGAACTCTCGCCACCGCTGCGGCTTAGCTGTAGGAGCGTCCTCGAAATGCGAAACACGCGGTCCGAGCCGCCCAGCTCGGCCGACTAGCGGCGGGCCTACTTGCTCTCGACCTTGTCGACGACTTCAGCGTCTTCCACTCGGGAGGCGGACTGCTGCGGGACCTGCTTGGCGGTCGGGGTCACGTCCGGCGTCACATCGATGTCTTCATCGGTGTTGAGGCCCCGCTTCAGGTTGCGAATGGCTTTCCCGAGCCCTTCGCCGATTTGCGGCAGCCGTCCGGCACCGAAAATCAGCATCACGATCAGGAAAACTATGACTAACTCGCCGAATCCAAGATTGGGCACGGTACCCCTCCGTCTCTTTCCACGGTACGCCGCTACGAACGGGTCCGCAAGTCCAGGGGTATGGTATGGGGAGCCGAGATGAAGAGCTACCGAGAGCTGGATCCCGCCGGCGTCCGCGGGGTCGTTTTCGATATCGACGACACGGTTACCCGGAATGGCGTCCTCGAGGCCGATGCGTACGCCGCTATGCACCTGCTAGTAAGCCGCGGATTCGAACTGATCGCGGTGACCGGCAGGCCCCTCGGCTGGACCGACGTCATCGCCCACCTCTGGCCTGTGCGCGCCGCGGTCGGGGAGAACGGGGCCGGCTGGACCTGGGTCGACGACGAGGGAACCCACGAAGGCTACTTCTGCACGGAAGCGGAACGCCGTGAACAAGGGCGTCTGCTCGAAGCCATCCGAGCGGAGGCCGCGGCACAGATGCCCGGAGTCCGGACGACCAACGACGATCGCCACCGGCGCTGCGACCTTGCATTCGACGTCGGCGAGTCGGCGTCGCTACCCCGCACGGAGATCGATGCGCTGGTCGCGCTCATCGAGCGAATGGGCGCCAGAAGCTCCGTTTCGACGGTGCATGCGCACGCGGTTCCCGGTCCGTGGGACAAGGCACGAGGGGTGAGGATGGCGCTTCGCGACGTTCTGGGCGTCGACCTCGATGGCGAACTCGACCGTTGGGTGTTCGTGGGTGACAGCGGGAACGACGCTGCGGCGTTCGAGCATTTCCCAAAAAGCGTCGGCGTGTCGAACGTACGAACGCACCTCGACCGCCTGTCGGTCCCTCCTCGATACATCACAGACAGCGACCGTGGCCGAGGCTTTGCCGAGCTCGCCGCACATCTGGCGGAATCCGGTGACTAGGCGCAAGCAACGAGCAAACGCGACTGGATCCGAGGCGCACTACGAAGACGGGCGTTACTACGATCAAGCGTACCGTCGTCGGCGGCACGACGTTCGGTTCTACACGAACCTGGCAGTCGAATCGGGTGGCCCCGTGCTCGAGCTCGGAGCGGGAACCGGCCGTGTCGCGCTCGCGATCGCAAAGGCGGGCGTCGAGGTCGTTGGAGTCGAGCCGATGGCCCCCATGCTCGAACAAGCCCACCAGCGACTGGATCGACTGCCACGAGCGGCCCGCGACCGGGTCGAGTTTCGCAAGGGCGATCTCACTCGACTTCGGTTGCGCAGGAAGTTCCCGCTGGTCATCGCGCCGTTCAACGTATGGATGCATCTGTATTCGAGAGCGGATATCGAACGTGGATTCGCGACGGTGCGGCACCACCTCGAGTCGGGCGGGCTTTTTGCCTTCGATGTATTGCTACCGGATCCGATCAGCCTCGCCCGTGAGTCGTCCAAGCGATATCGCGGCGGCGTGGTTCCCCATCCAAAGGACGGCGTTCGCTACCGCTACAGCGAGTACTTCAGCTACGACGCCCTCTCTCAGATCGAAACCGTCATCATGGACTTCGAGCACCCCGAGAAGAAGGAACTGTCGTTCTGTACGCCGCTCACGCAGCGGCAGTTCTTCCCTGCGGAGCTCGAGGCGCTCGCGCACTACAACGGCTTCGAACTAGAGTCTCTCACGGGCGACTTCGACAACAGGCCGATTACCGCAGCGACCGAGTCCCAGGTCCTCGTCGCCCGAATGCGGCGCCCTACTCCCTGAGCAGGACGTCGCAGTAGTATTTCACACGCTTCACGATTCTCCCGTGCGCACGATTGTGGATGTCCTTCTTCAGGGCGAGCATGACCCGGCGCTGAAACGTATAACTATTGCGTGCGGGCTCCGGAGCCGGACCGCCGCCTGCCGCCTCGATCGGGGCCCAAAGCGCGTCTGACGGCCACTGCCACACGTCGAGGTCCGTTGAATCGATTCGACCGATCATTTGTTCGGCCAGTGCACGCTTGTCGGGCTCATGCGCGAGTTCCGCCGCCCACTTGCCGACGGAGTCCGCGACCGGTCGACTCTGCGTGTTGACCGTGATCGGATCGCCCATTCCCTTCTTCGCTGGCCCCGCCTTCCCGTACTCGACGGCATCCGGATCATGCTCGAGGCCGAGGAACGCAAAGACGCGCTCGAGCTGTGGTTCGGGCTCAGTCACTAGATCCTCGTAGGCGACGTGAAGCAGCGGAACCGGCCTTTCGCGCAGGAACGCGGCTATGGCCGGCACGTAGCGTTCGAGAACGGGATTGAAGGCATGCGCACCTTCCCAGTCGCCGTTGAAGAAACTGTTCGCGTAGGAGCTGAACACCGCAAGCGGATGCCGGGTGAGCACGACATACTTCGCGTCGGGATACAGCCGCTGCAAGAAGGGCAACACCAGCGCGTTGGCAGGCGTCTTGTCGAGGAAGTAGCTGCTCTCACTCGTGGAGAGCATCCGACCGTACAGCGTGTCCGTGTAGGCACGCAAAGCGTCGAGGTAGTCTTGTTCGCCCCCCGGCAGGCCTTCGATGAACGTCTTGGCCGCCTCGGCCGCGTTGATGTGGTCGTATGGTGCCTTGTCGACGTTTCCGTAAACGCCGAGGTGCGCCAGCGGCGTGATCAGGTGCGGCTCAGGATGGGTGAAAATCTCGGCGTGTGCCCCCATCATTCGCTGAAGCAGTGTCGAGCCCGCTCGGGGCGGGGAGATTACGAAAACAAGTGACATGACGCCCTGTGCAGTCGACTACCCCTGCGCAGCAAGCTGCCGCAGGACGTACTGCAAGATGCCGCCATGCAGGAAGTACTCGACCTCCTGAGGCGTATCGATTCGGGCTTT
>CAYZDM010000370.1:0-3862 GCA_964476875.1 uncultured Sandaracinaceae bacterium
TGTAGATCGGTTCGAAGCCTCGACTCGCAGCTATGAAGGCACCGACGATGGCACCGAACTCATGGCGATGACCGGGCGGTGTGGTCACGAGGATTCTGGGCGCCCCGGCGACCGGTTGGATGTGCCGCATCAGCGTGCCGAGCAGGCTCCGAAGCTGGGCAGTGACGATGTGTTCGTGCGAGATTTTCAAGTCACCCTGATGCCAAGCCGCCCCCACGCTACGCATCAGAGGCACGATCACCTCTAGGGTGAGTTGCATCGGCGGGATGATGGCGGCGGATCGAGTGAGGACAGCTTCGGCCCCCTGTAAGTCGAACGCAAGTACACTCTTCATGTAGTCGTCGATGATCGCCTGATAGACCGAGACCTGACTGGAGGCGGCGGGGTCCGTCTCTCCGATGATTCGTCGCAGGTCGGCGGCGCGAAGGCGAGCCACTTGTCCAATGGAATGACCGAGCTCGGTCGCGCGCCTCAGTAAGACGAGTCGTCTCACATGGTCAACTGAGTATCGGCGCTTGTTCCCGTCGGTTCGTCCGGGATCAACCGCTTGATAGCGTCGTTCCCAGACCCGAATGGTATCGGCACTCAGCCCCGTCAGGCGGGACACGACCCGCATCGGATACACTTCATTCGGCACTGCGATCTCGTTATTCATTGGGTTGAAATAGGTGGCACAGGAAAGGCCGAGGACTCGAGGACTGCAGCCGATTCGCTTGAATTGGATGGGATGGTGGTTTCACATCCTGGCTGCAGACGTCTAGAGCCCTGGCCTCCCTGCGCCGGAAAGAGGAAGATGGTCCGCCCGTACATTGAGACCATCTCCATGATCACTAGGACGAGGGAATCAGGACGGAGTCGATGACGTGGATGACGCCGTTCGAGGCCATGACGTCGGTCGCGATGACCATCGCGTCATTGACGTGGACCCCCGCGTCATCGACAGATATCGCGACAGCCTCTCCTTCCACGGTGTTCGCTGAAGTAAGAGTTACCACGTCCGCCGCGAGCACTTCGCCGGGGACGACATGATAGGTGAGGATGGCGACCAGCTTCTCCTTGTTCTCAGGGAGGAGCAAGCTGTCCAGTGTGCCAGCCGGCAACTTCGCAAAGGCCGCGTCGTTCGGCGCAAACACGGTGAACGGGCCTTCGCCCTTCAATGTTTCGACGAGCCCCGCCGCCTTGATCGCAGCCACGAGCGTATTGAAGTCTCCTGCAGTAGCCGCCACCGTCACGATGTCGGGTTCTTGCACGGTGACTTCCTTCACGGCGACTTCCTTCGCCGCTGTCGTCGTTTCCTTTGGAGCGTCCTTCGCGCAACCGGCAGCGATTCCGAGGGCGAGCAAAGCAGTTAAGATCAGGATAGATCGCATGTGTTGTTTCCTTCGATTGTTGGGTTAGGAAGGCAGTGCCTTCAGAGTTGTGTCCGGTAGGCCTGCAATCGGGGTCTGACGAGACAAGTGAGAGGCGAACCGATGCATTAGCCACACGTGAAAGCGAGCTTGGGTTGCGGTGTAGAGGAACCAAGGGAGCCGGGGTTCGTAGTCGTGCACCACGGTCAGCAGGTCATGACCGTCCAGCACCTCGCGAAGCTCGAATCGAGCTCGGGAGCCGGCCTTGGACAGCAAGCCTCCGTCGACATGAAAAAGCTGGCGATCAGAGGTGCTTCGATCCTGGGACCTGGTCAGTGTCAGCAACTTGATTCCGAACGGGACGAGCGCAAAACTGAAACTGTCCGCGCCGTTAAACTCCACCCGTACCAGTGCGCGCAGGTAGCGGGGCAACCAACGAAGGTAGTCGATCGTGGCTCGTTCGGCGCTCCATCCTTGCGGCAGCGCCATGCGCTGAACCGAGCGCACCAGAGGGCGCTTGTCGGACCCCCTGGATCCTTGAAACGCGTGCGGTGAATCGTTGCCGGTGGTGGCCAAAGCGAGTCGGATCGCGTCTCTGGTCGGTGTCCGGGGGATTCCGGCTTCCTCGGCGAGCTTGCAGTCAGCGGCGACCATCTCGTGCCTCAGGCTTTGAACCAGCGGTGCGACCAGCGCCCGAGGTGCTCCCGTCACGAGCGACACCCAGAGGCGTGACAGACCCGGAGATAAGAACCTCGAGGGGATGAACCACCGTCGCTTGCCGAGTGCTTCGGCCGTGAAACGCATGATCTGCTGGTACGTCGTGACGTCCGACGCGCCGATGTCATGAGTCCGGCCGTAGTGATCTTCTCGGCCGACCACATAGTCGAGCAATCGAACGACGTCCCGCAGCGCAACGGCCTGTGTTCGCGTATTGGTCCATCGCGGACACACCATTGCGGGGAGCCGCTCCACCAAACGGGCCACGATCTGGAAGGACGACCCAGCACCGCCCAATATCATTCCGGCACGCAACGTGGTCACCGGCACGCCGTGCCTAGCGAGCGCGCGCTCCACTTCGACGCGACTCTCGAGGTGCTGAGACAGCGAGTCCCCGGCTGGACACAAGCCGCCAAGGAATACGATTTGTTTGACGCCCGCTCGAGCTGCGGCGCGCGCAAAGTTGTCGGCGCATACGAGATCGAGGTCCGCGAAGCTGCCCTGAGTCAGCTTGGTCGAAGGCATCATGTTGTGGACGAGGTAGACCGCGTACTCAACGCCCTCGACGGCTCGCTCCGCGGCAGTCAGCGAGAAGAGGTCGCACTCGCGGTACTCGGCAAAGCCATCCCCGGCGTCGCGTGGCGAACGAGAGAGCCCGATGACCTGAAATCGCTCTGCCAAGAGCGGGGCGAGTGCCCGGCCGACAAAGCCCGAAGCGCCTGCTATCGCCAACACCGGTTTCCTGACCTCGTTCATGCTTGTCTACATACTGTCTAAGTTTTATTAGTCAAGTCCTAGACATTATTTTCTGCGTCCGATCCTAATAATTTCAGCTGCTTGCAGTGAATCTGCAGGTCCAAGGGTCCCATGGCGGTGTGGACGCGGACGATCTCAACACTAGAACGCGGGTACCCGATCAGCGGGTCCGCCCTCCGTCGTGGAGGTCGGCTCACCGCGATGGGCGAACTGGAACATGCGATTCGTCAAAGAGAGTTTGATTCGAGCCAGCGCGGAAACCGTGTTCGCGTTCCACGAGGCGCCGAACGCGTTCGCCCGCCTTCAGCCGCCCTGGCAAACGACGGAGGTCATTCAACCACCCGAATCACTCGAGGTCGGAACACGAGTGATCCTTCGAATCAAGGTGGGACCGTTTTGGCAGAGGATGGTCGCTGAGCATGTGGAGTATGAACCCGGGAAGATGTTCGCCGATCAGATGGTCGAGGGGCCGTTCGCGAAGTGGGTCCACCGACACATCATCACGCCGGAGGGTGGCGACGAATGCCTGTTGACAGATGATATCGAATACGAGCTACCGCTGGGCGCGGTTGGCAACGCCTTCGGGGGCTGGTTTGCGAAACGGACCCTCGAGCGGCTGTTTGAGTTCCGACACCAAGTCACGCGTGAAGCTTGTGAGCACGCCTAAACACCTGTCGCATCCGAGTCCCGGAGAGCTGCCGTGACTCCCGCGCCATCAACGCGAGTCCGCGCCCTCAACGACGCTCCCATCCGAAGTGACGGGACCCACGTCCTGTATTGGATGGTCGCGTTCAGGCGGCCGCGATGGAACTTCGCCCTCCAACACGCGGCGGCTCACGCGGCGAAGTTGGGCAAGCCATTGGTCATCCTGGAGGCACTGCGCGTCGGCTATCCCTGGGCTAGCGACCGCTTCCACCAGTTCATTCTCGATGGAATGCGGGCCAATCTCGAGCACTTCGCTACCAAGAACGTGTCGTATATCCCCTACGTCGAACCGACCCACGGGGCCGGGCGCGGACTCGTGGAGGCGCTGTCCACCG
>CAYZDM010000371.1:0-3856 GCA_964476875.1 uncultured Sandaracinaceae bacterium
CCGGCGACGTGCGCTCCCCCGTGCAGCACGGTTTCTTTTACGCGCACGTCGGATGGATATTCGACGATACGGAGGAAACTCGCTGGGACAAGATTCGCGACTTCGCCAAGTATCCCGAGCTGAGATGGCTCAACAAATACTGGGCCGTTCCTCCGGCCGTCCTCGCTGTCGCCTGTTTACTGATCGCCGGCTGGCCCGGCCTGTTTGTGGGGTTCTTCTTGAGCACCGTCCTGGTTTGGCACAATACCTTCCTGATCAACTCGCTTACGCACGTCTGGGGCAAGAAGCGATTCGACACCACTGACGACAGTCGCAACAATCCGATCACCGCGTTGCTCACCCTCGGCGAGGGCTGGCACAACAACCACCATCACTATCAGTCCTCCTGTCGGCAGGGCTTCTACTGGTGGGAAATCGACGTGACCTATTACGTGCTCAGAATGTTGAGCTGGGTTGGCCTCGTCTGGGACATCCGCGCGGTTCCGCAGCGCGTCCTCGAAGAGGGACGTCGCCGCGACCGGGGCGAGATCGATGACGAAGATGGACGCGAAGGCGGAACCGACGCTGGCGGTAGTCTGAGCCTTGCCGCCTAGGCCTCGGGGCCGAGCATTGCGACGGACCGCGCTACAACCACCAACGTAGGATATGCGCCCACCAAGGAGCGGGTCTCTGTTCTGGCTGCCATTTGCTTTCGTTGCTGCGCATCAGGGCCTCCGTTCGGGAAAGACGTACCCCGTCCGGCGATTATACAGAGATCAGCCTCGTTGCGGAATTGTTTCGCAACCTGTATATCTACCTGTAATCACTAGACAAATCATCCGGTCGACATCCCCTGGGAGCTCAGTGCATGCCTGAATTACACCTGATTTCGACCCCGCATGCCCCCACCGGCAATCCCGAGGCCGCGCTGTTGCAGGCCCTTCGCGCGCACTTTGGGAGCGGCGCCACAAAGCCACTCGCCTGGCGGCTCTCGCAGCTCGATGCGCTCGAGCACTTCTTGATGGAACGGGAGCAGGACATCCTCGCGGCGCTCAAGGCGGATCTCCGCAAGCCGCCGACCGAGGTGTTGGGGTCCGAAGTGGGGCCGACCCTGGGCGAACTGCGGCTCGTTCGGAAGAAGCTTGCCGGCTGGATGAAACCGGAACGCGTGCGCACGTCGCTCGTTGCGATGCCAGGGCGTAGTTACATTTACAGGGAGCCCCTGGGTGTAGCGCTGATCATTGGCGCGTGGAACTACCCGCTTCACCTGGTCCTGTTGCCGCTCATCGGCGCGGTCGCCGCCGGGAACTGCGTGGTGCTCAAGCCCTCGGAACTCGCCCCGAATGTATCGGCGTTGATCGCGAAGTGGCTGCCCAAGTACCTCGATCCGAGAGCCATTCGCGTGGTCGAGGGTGGTGTCCCCGAAACCACTGCACTGTTGCGCGAGAAGTGGGACCACATCTTCTACACCGGGAACGGGTCCGTTGGGCGGGTAGTGATGACCGCGGCTGCCAGGCACCTCACCCCCGTGACACTCGAGCTCGGCGGGAAGAGTCCATGTATCGTCGACGAGAGCGCTGACCTGGAAACCGCGGCGAAGCGGATCGTCTACGGCAAGCTGTTCAATGCCGGTCAAACCTGTCTCGCTCCAGACTACGTACTGGTCCATGACGAGGTGCACGATGCGCTCGTCAACCGGATGGTGTCGGCCATCCGCGAGTTCTACGGTGACGATCCTCAGCAGAGCCCGGACTACGCTCGCATCGTCAACGAACGCCACCATGGGCGCCTCGTCGGTTTGCTTCAAGGTGCAGACATCGTGACCGGCGGAGACGCAGACGCATCCGATCGCTACATCGCTCCGACCATCCTGAGGAACGTCACTGAAGACGACCCGGTCATGCGGGAGGAGATCTTCGGGCCGATCTTGCCGGTGATCTCAGTTCGAAACGTCGACGATGCGATAGCCACCGTCAATCGACAAAGTAAGCCACTTGCGCTCTACCTATTTGCACGAGACGTGGACGTGCAGGACCGCGTCTTAGCCAACACGACGGCCGGTGGCACGACCATCAACCATGTTTGGCTGCACCACGGCGTGCCTGAGCTTCCGTTCGGCGGCGTGGGGGAGAGTGGAATGGGCGCCTACCACGGGCACCATTCGTTCGAGACGTTCTCTCACCGGCGCGCCGTCCTAAAGAAGACGACGCTTCCCGATCCGCCCATCGTGTTCCCGCCTTACTCGGCGAAGAGGCTGCGCTGGATCAAAAAGCTGTTCTAGTTGGCGTTGACGTAGAGCAGGCGGCCATCGCCTTCGAGGTGTCGCTTGAAGTACATCGGTATTCGTAGGAGGTCCTTGCGAACAGCCGGGCGGATGATCGAGACGAACACCCCGTCACCGATGTCGACGAGCGCACCGAACGAGACGAGCGTGCGATTCCCCTTGAAGGGTCTGATGCGCATGAAGCCCCAGCCTGCTCGGATGTCGTGATCCTGGGAGTGGTCGACTCGGAAGACCATCGATCGGCGATCTGGCTCCAGGGTCGTCTGAAACACATAGCGCACGTCGATCGGTCCCCATTGCTGGCGCATGGCTAGGTCGGCTTCGTTTCCGGCCTGGTGCTTGACGGTGCTCTCGGTTGCGAGAGGGATGAAATTTTTGTAGCGCGCCAAATCCGCCAGCGCCTGCCACGCGACGTCGATGGGCACGTCGATGATTTGCCAACTCTGACCGCCGATCAGCTTGAGCGTCCCCCGTTGTTCGTTCTTCTGCTTCGTGACCAACTCGCCGGCCATGAGCAGCTTCTTGTCCTCGTCTGTCAGCTTGTCGTTGCTAGACAGCGAGCGCGACGGAGATCCGAGAGTAACCGTGACGGCGCACACCAAGGCCAACACGGGAGTCAAAATTGACCACCGGCTGCGTTGTTGTCTATGTCTCAGTTTGTTCATGCGTACGGTCCTCATCGTTCTGATAATTGTCGGTGGATTCGCGGTCGCCTCCGCGGGCGCTCTTTCCAATGACGCTGCAGGGCCGACGGTCATTCAGAACATTTCATTGAATATTACACCGGGCGCTTCCGTGGAGGTAGCAGGCGGCGGTTCGGACGCGAACCTTCCCGCCTGGACGTCGATTTTGCCGCCACTTCTGGCGATAGTCCTGGCGCTACTGTTTCGTCACGTCCTGGTCGCGTTGGCCCTGGGTGTGTGGCTCGGCGCCTTCCTGATCTCGGGGTTCTCGCCTTGGGCTTCGTTCGCGCGCTTGCTCGACACCTACATCGTCAACGCAATCGCCGATCGTGGGCATGCCTCGATTCTAGTCTTCAGTCTGTTGCTCGGCGGAATGCTCGGGCTCATGACCCAAAGTGGTGGTGCCAAGGGTCTGGCTTCCTGGGTAAGCACCGACGCCACGAGCCGTCGGCGCGGACAGCTGACGACATGGTTTTTCGGGCTGCTCGTTTTCTTCGACGACTACGCCAACTCGCTTCTCGTCGGGGCCTCGATGCGACCCGTCACCGACCGTCTTCGCATCAGCAGAGAGAAGCTGGCGTTTTTGGTGGATGCCACGGCGGCGCCGGTTGCAAGCCTGGCCTTGATCTCTTCGTGGGTCGCAGTGGAGGTCGGCTACATCGAAGATCAGTTCGTGCACCTAGGGATTGAACGCGACGCCTATGTGACCTTCATCGAAACGATTCCGTTTCGGTTCTATCCCATCCTGATGTTGCTCTTCGTTGCCTGGCTTGCGTTTCGCGGACGAGATTTTGGTCCAATGCTTCTGGCAGAGCGTCGCGCGCTCGACCAAGGACTCCTCACTCGACCCGGCTCACAGCCCGCCTCGGACTTTCACGAAGAGTCAGTCCCCGAGGCTATCCCCGGACGA
>CAYZDM010000372.1:0-3848 GCA_964476875.1 uncultured Sandaracinaceae bacterium
GATTGCCGGGCTGTTCGTCAGCCAGCCAACGAGCGTGATCCCGATCAACATCCAGATCATCGTAGCCGTCGTCATCGGATGGTTGGTTTACAAGCGCGGGGTGAAAATTCTGTGGCCGTCTCTGATAGCGCTGGCCGTGCTCTACTTCTTTGTCTGGGTCGGGACAGAGGTGCCGATCGACTTCGTCGCGATGGGGGTAGATAGGCATACCGCGACCACCGGATGGATCATCTTTCTCTTGATCTACTCGGCCATCGCCAGCCTGTTGCCCGTGTGGCTATTGTTGCAACCGCGCGATTACATCAATAGCCACCAGCTTTTCGTGGGGCTCGGCCTCTTGTTCCTCGGCGTCCTCATCGCACACCCGAACTTCGACGCACCCGTGTACCGCACCCCGGAAGCCGGCGCCCCTTCGATTTTTCCGATTCTGTTCGTCACGATCGCGTGCGGAGCCATCAGCGGTTTTCACGGCCTCGTGTCATCTGGAACGACCTCGAAGCAAATCGGTCGTCTGTCCGACTCCAGACTGATCGGTTATGGCGCGATGCTCGGTGAAGGATCGTTGGCACTCGCGTCGACACTTGCCGCCGTCGCAGGCATCGGATTGGTCGGCGCGTGCGCCCTTCCCGGCCAAGGCGCCGTCGAGAATCTCAGCTGGGCGATCTACTACGACAGCTGGGCGCACGCAGGTGGCAACAAGGCCGCCGCGTTTGTCCTCGGTGGCGGCGCGTTCCTCGAAGCGGTGGGCTTATCTGCAGAACTCGCGCGCACCTTGATGGCGGTTCTGGTGATCGCGTTCGCGGCCACGTCTCTCGACACCGCAACGCGTATCCAGCGATTCATCCTCAGCGAGCTCGGCACCGTCCTCCGAATCAAGCCGCTGACAAACCCTTACATCGCGACGCTCATCGCGATCATTCCGGCGATGTTTCTCGCGCTGGCCGAAACCCCGGATCCGGCGACCGGTCAGGCCAAGGCGGTTGGTTGGGTGCTGTGGCCGATCTTCGGCGCGAGCAATCAGCTACTCGCGGGGCTCACTTTGATGACCTTGGCACTCTACTTCTACGCTAGGAAGCGTCCCGTGTGGCCGTTGGTCCTTCCCATGGCGCTGGTCATGCCCGTGGCGGCGTTGGCACTGTTCACCAAACTGCAGCAGTTTCTCGCCGATGGAAACAACCCACTCGCGGCTTTGGCATCGCTGCTGCTAGTACTGCTGTTGTGGATGGTCGTCGAAGGACTCCTTGCGATGAAGAGGCTGAGGCATGCCTAGCGTAGAAACCGAGAACTCGGGCTTCCGGAAGTTCGTGCCGTTGGCGCGAGTGCAGCTGCTGACCGACGCGCTGTTCGCCCTCTCGATGATGGTCATTCTCCTGCAGGTCGAATACCCGGACCCGGCGGTAGTGGTCACAGACGCGCAGATTCTGAATTTTCTCGAGACACAGAACTCTGCGATTCAAGTGTTCGCGATCACCTTCATCTTGATCGCGATCTACTGGGTGAAGCACATGGAGCAGTTCGGGTATATCCGTGAGGTCGACTATCGCTTGCTCTGGCTACAGCTCGGGTTTCTTCTGTTTCTGGTTCTCCTTCCCGTGATGAACGCTTACGCCGTGCTCTACCCCCTGCATCGGACGGTGTTCGTAAACTACTGCATCGTGTTGGTAGGGATGGGTGGCTTCTCCGCAGCAAGCTGGCGGTATGCTTCGAAAGGCGGCCGGCTACTCAACCCCGGGGTCAGCCCCGCGGTAGTGCAGAACTTCTGGATGGACGCCCTCCTCGAACCCATCACTGCAGCTGTAGCCATCGGACTTGCATTTTGGAGCGTCGAGGCTGGACAAGCAGCGCTGCTGGTGATTCCGGTCGCCTTCGCCGCGCGGCGATGGCGCACACGCCGCAAGAACAAAGCGTCGAGCGGCTGACCCGTCTACGGGCGAAGCATGAAGTAAATCGCAACGCCCGTGACCGATACATACATCCAGATCGGCAGCGTCCATCGCGCGAGACGCTTGTGCGCCGCGAAGCGTTCTCGCGCTGCGAAATAGAACGTCGTCAAGATCATCGGAAGCATCACAATCGACAGGAGGACGTGCGTGACGAGGATCGTAAAATAGACGGTTCGCATCGTCCCGGTGCCCTGATACGAGGTGTCTCCGTGGGCGTAGTGGTAGAGCACGTAGCCGATCAGGAACACTGACGATGCCGCGAAGGCGGAGACCATCAAGCGCTTGTGTACCTCGCGGCGGCCGCTGCGAATCGCGGCGAACCCGAGCAAGAGCAGCGTCGCGGCCGTGGCGTTGAGTGCCGCATTGACGGCGGGCATGAAGCTCAGCTCTGCCGCCACACCGCCCCCTTCACGAAGGAGCAACAGCCAACCCAGAAAACCGACGGCGGCCGTCGACACAAGCGCATTGAAGATCCAAAAGCTCCTGTCGTTTTGTTCGGGCATCGTGCGAATCTAGGTTCACCCCCGAAGGTGAGCCAGCCCTTCGTCAAAGGCGGCCAACACGTCGGGAACCTCGGCCCGGGCGTTCGGCCAGTGTGGCGCAAATCGCATCAAACCATCGGGCGTGTTGCACACGACTCCGCGGTCGCGAAGTGCCACGACGAGCTTGGACAATCGGACGTCCTCCGGCACCGTCACACTGAGTAGCGTCGAGCGAAGCGCAGTCGCCTTGGGACGATGGCTTTGAAATCCGCGCTCGATGAGGCCGACTTCCAGCTCGTCGAGGTAGGTGTCGACGTGGGCGTGGATCGCGGGGACCCCTAACTGCTCGAGAAGCTCGATCGAAGCGCCCAGTGCTGCGAGTCCGATCACGTTGCTCGTACCGGTCTCCAACGCTTGGGCGCCAGACTTCAAGGGATTCTCGTAGTTCAACCTCGGCTCATCCCCTATCAAGAACGCAGCAGGGTCCTTGTGCCCGAGCCAGCCAGCAAGGCGCGGTTTCAACTTCGCGGCACGTCGGTCAGCCACGTAGAGAAAGCCTGTGCCCTCGGCACCCATGAGATGCTTGTGACTGCCGGAGCTCAGGTAGTCGATTCCCCAAGACACATCGACGGGGGTGGCACCGAGCGCTTGAATCGCATCGACGAAAAGTTCTGCATCGAACCTGTGGCAAAGCGCCGCCATCTCGGCAAGCGGCATTCGCAAGCCGGTCTTGTACTGCACGGCGCTAACGGCGACGATGCGGACTCCACGATCGAGAGCACGCTCGAGTGTAGCCAGTCCCTCGTCCACCGACCGCTGAAACGGTTCGAGCGACAACCAGCACAGCTCGAGACCGAACTCCTCGGCCGCCTGTTGCCACGGCGTCACGTTCGCGGGGAACTCGCCGTCGAACAACACCACGCGATCACCTTTGCGCCACGGCACCCCAAAGGCGATGTCGATGACGCCCTGGGTGGTGTTAGCTACGAACGCGATCTCACTCGGTCGCGCGGAGATCATCGCGGCGAGGTCCTGCCGCACCTTCGCTAGCCGCGGGGCCCAACGAACGAAACCCGCCATGCCGCCTCGACCGTAGTCGTCTGCGACCTCGGCGATCCGCTCTCGCACGGGGTTGGAAAGTGGCGATATCGCCGCGTGCGCGAGATACGCAACCCCTTCGAGGTCCGGAAAGAGCGAACGGTCGCCGAGCTTGGGCTCCACCATGCGCGCACCTTAGCACCATCGCCCGGCCGACTAGGTCGAAGATGCCAGCACCAGGATCGCACCGACCCCGTAGATAATGATCTTGCCGATCTGGATGAAGCCCTTGATCGGGCGCACGCGTGACACGGGCGTTTCGTCGTAGATGGCGTTCAGGGCATTGAGCAGCGCGCCGGCCGCCAGTACGACAAACAAGACGCCG
>CAYZDM010000373.1:0-3847 GCA_964476875.1 uncultured Sandaracinaceae bacterium
CATTACCCACATGTTTACGTCGTCGCGCGTGCCGTCGACCGCCACCATGTCTACGAACTCTGGGCGGCGGGATGTCGTGACATTATTCGAGAGCACTTCGACAGCTCGGTGCGTGCGGCGCGATCGGCGCTCGAAGCGCTTGGCCACCATCCTTACGACGCGGAGCGGCAGACGCGCGGCTACGTCGAAAACGACAAGATCGCGATGCGCGAGCTTGCTGGGCTATACGATCCCGACGTCCCGGTGCATGAGAACAGAGCGTACGTCGAGCGGACCAAAGCTATCCTTGCAAGTCATGAGGCCGCGGTGCAGGGGAGTGCCAAGAGCTTCGGTAGCCGCGTCGAACGCGGCTGGGTGCCACCCTCGCTCGACGATGAGGCGGCCTCGATTGTCGACAACGCAGCGGGAAGCGTTTCATCGGATGGCTAGGCCGCCAATCGGTGGAAAGCGACTGCGGCGGGCTCAGCTCACGACGCGTACTGCTCTCAGAATCCGAACTGGAGTTGAGCCCTGAGATAGTACTGCTTGCCCGCGTCGGCCGGTAACCAACCGATCGCCGCGCCAGGAACTACGAGCGTCGAGTTGATCGGGTTGAAGAGGAGCGCCCCTTCGAGACTGAGCTTGATGCGGTTCGTCCAGTTGAAGGGAAAAGCGTTCACCCCGAGCGTGAGCGCGTTGAATGGAACCAATCCGTCAATCTGACCGGGATGCACGAGTGAGTATTGCGCGTACACCTCAAATGGCTCGAAGATGAAGTACCCGGCCTGCGCGACGAAGCCCCAGGTGGATCGAACCCCTCCAACGGCCTCCCAGGTCCAAAGTCCATACGCCATGGCCTGAAAACCATCGCCTCCCACACTGACGTCGACGGTCGTCTGCCCCGAGTGCCGCGACCTTCCACTCGGGTTGCCGGCCCCAGAAATCGCGTAGTTTGAACCGATGCCGAGCAAGACCCCGAACGCGCGGCCCTTCCGACCCACGAGGTCGTTGAACGTGTTCCAGTCGTCGCCGGCGAAGAGAACTTCTCCGCGGCTCGAGAGCATGACCTGGGAGCTCTCGTCGTTCGGGAAGTCTTCGTTGCCGCCAGCGAGCCCGTTACTCACGGCGAACCACATTCGACCGTGGTCGCGCCCGTAGAAGCCCTGCACTCCATCGATGACGGACACGGCGAACACGTAGTTGACGGCCGAGTTGTAGGTCGTCAGGAGGTCCGAGAAATTCATCCAGTTCTCGCGGGTCATCGCGATGAACTGACGTCCGATCCTGAGGTTCCAAAAGGCGCCCTTGCGGTGAGGCCGAAGATTGTAGCCCTTGAAGTTGTAGCCAGCGTACGCGACCTGAAGCGAGAAGGCTCCGGTGTCGTCGATCTGAAGGCGCAACTGGTACTCGATACTGTCGGTGAGCTTGCCCTCGAAGAAGAAACGACTCTTTGGGACGCTGAAGCCCGACTCGAATTCCTTCTCTCCGGCAGGCGGCGTTTCGCGCCAGTCGAGCTCGTAACGGAGCTCAGCCCAGGCACCCAAGTTCAGCCGGAACTCACCGTCGCGGCTCTGAATGTAGAAACCGTTGAAGTTCCCTTTTGCGTAGCCCGCGACGTGCGGCGCAGCATCCGGGTCCGGTTTCACTGCCCCATCGGAATCGAGCAGCGCACCACCCGAGGCCGCGAACTGGGCAAGAGCGCTGCTCTCCAGGCTGAAGAGGGCAATCGTGCCTAGGATGAAAGCGACCCACCGCATGCGCACAGGACGCCCGCTACGACCCGCTCTTGAAGTCTTGATAATACTCATCCAAAACCTGGCGAGAGAAGCTCCCAATCGCCTCGTACTCTTGCTCGGTCAGGTTGGCGAGCGAGACACGGGCCGACGGTTCGACGACCTCGAAGCCCTTGCCTGGAAGGAGCACGACGCCGGTTTCCTCCGCGAGGCGGAACAGGAAGTCGGTGGCCTTTTCGCCGTTGGCGAACCACTCGGCGAACTCGTCACCGTGCAGATCTCGCCCGAGCTTCTCGAGGTCGATCAACGTGTAGTAGTCGACGGCATTGGCAGTGCGTTCCGGCGAGATCCCCACGTGGAGATACAGGCGGTCGTAGCGATCCCGAATGAGGCGTTTGGCGGCGTCCTTGTAGTGGTCGTTTCGATCCATCAAGCCATGGAGGGAGAAGAGCGCCATCTGCAGTTGCTGCGGAGTCGAGATCCCGGCGGTGTGGTTCAGCGCGACGGCGCGGCTATCGGCGACGAGTCGGTCGATGAACCGGACCTCACGAGGCGTTGCGGTAAGCGTCGAGTATCGTTGATCGCAGCGAGACTTGATGTCTTCGGGCAGCACCGCGAGGGCGTCGTCGAAGGCGTTGTCCTCGTGGAGCCCAATCACCCCGAGGCGCCAACCCGTTGCACCGAAGTACTTCGAGAACGAGTAGACGCATAGCGTGTTTCTCGGGCAGGCCGCAAACAGCGACACGAAATCGTCGGCGAAGGTGGCGTAGACGTCGTCGGTGACGACGAAGAGATCGGGGCGCTTCGTCTCGATCAAGGTGGCCAAGGCATTGAGCGTTGCCTCGGACATCTTGGTCGAGGGTGGGTTACTCGGGTTAACCACGCAGAAGATTTTGATGGCCGGGTCTTCCAACTTGGCCATCTCCGATTCGGGAATCTGCCAGTCATTCTCTTCGTCCATGCGAATGTCCACGACCTCGAGCCCGTACTCCGGAAGGAGCGGAATCTCGAGGTACGGTGAAAAGATCGGTGTCCCGAGGGCGACCTTGTCCCCTTCCCGGATCAGGCCGTTCAGCTTCATCGTCTGAAAGATGTAGGTCATCGCCGCGGTGCCACCCTCCGTGGCGAACAGATCGAAACCACCGTGCCGCGGGTGCGAACCGAACATCTCTTGGGCGATGTAGCGCTTCGTGATCTCCTCCGTGTGGCGCAGCATCCGTGGCGGCTCCGGGTACACGTCTCCTAGAAACGCGTTGACCATTTCGAGGAGGAACTCCTCCTGGTCGAGCCCGAGCTGATCTTTCACGTAGCTAATGGCGGCACGCAGGAATCGGATGCCCTCGTCGTCAGGCAACTCGTGGGCGTAGACATCGAAGCGGGCGACCATCCCGCTAGCCTCGGGCAGCCCCCCAAAACCACTGTCGAGGTACGAGTAGGAGCGTTCCGCTTCGCCTATCGCGAACTCGCCAAGCCGTAGGAATGCACGGCGAGGAAGCGTTGCCACGAAATTAGGGTTCCCTCGACCCGCGTTCAGCATCATTCGCTGCGACTTCGTACGCGCCAAGGCGATCAGCTTGTCCTTGAGCTCGAACGGGCTGAGGTTGGCGAACTTGCTTAGATCCTGCTCGGACATGACTGACCTCTCCGGACGTCGCTAGGACGGGTTCTTGGTAATGACCCCGATGATCACCGGGCCCCACAGAGTCAGGAAGACGTTGGCCACTGCGTAGCAGACCGTGAACGACACGACCGGAGTTGCGTTTCCGGCCTTTTCGAGCAGCGCGGCGAACGCCGGATTGGCACTTCTTCCGCCGACCATGCATCCGAGCGCCTCGATGGGGTTCTGGATTCGGAGGACGTAGTAAGAGAAGTAGAAGGTGACCACAATTGGAAGGAGGGTCACCGCGACACCCAGCAGAAGGAGCTCCATGCCGTACTGCTGGATGGTGCTGATCGCCTCTGGGCCGGCTTCGAGTCCAACCACCCCAACGAAAACCGCGAGTCCAAAGTCACGGAGAAAGTTCGACGCACCGATTGGGAGCGCCGCGAAACGCGGGTGAGCGCTCCGGAGCCATCCGAACAACAGTCCGGAAAGAAGGCAGCCTCCCCCGGTGCCGAGGGTGATGGGGATGCCG
>CAYZDM010000374.1:0-3841 GCA_964476875.1 uncultured Sandaracinaceae bacterium
GGAATCTGCGAATTGTTCGATGTCGCCATCCAGGACCTCTTCGCGGTCAGCCCAGTCTAGACTCGATGCCTCGAGGTAGCCGAGCCAGCCGCGAAGTCGGAGCCGTGTCGCAGGGTCCTCGGGTCGTGCCCCAAATCGCGACAAGCGAGCCAGCGTGCGATCGACGAGCGCTTGCCGAGTGTCCTCGATGATCTTTGCGACCTCGGGATCAGTCCCGATGCCGCCGCGGAGCAGAAATGCGTAAGCGACGCGCCGGCGAGAGACGTAGCCGAGAAACGCACGGAGGGCGATTCGCACCCCTGCGGGATCAGGCTCTGGGCCGGTTCCGTGCTCGTCGATGTCGGTCTCTTCGAGCAACTGGCGGGCCGCCTCCCGAACCGACGCTACGTAGAAGGCACGCTTGCTCGGGAAGTAGTGGTACAGCAGGCCCTTGGATACCCCGGCGCGCCTCGCGATCTCATCGATAGAGAGTTCGTCGTAGGTCTGGTTGCCGAACAGCTCCAACCCCAGTTCCAGGAGCTGCTGACGGCGGACGTCGACTTGTAAGCGTGTGCGGACCGGCTCCGGCATTTGCGGAGAGTATAGCCCACCTTCGTTTGCGTTTGGGGGCGCAATTCCGCATGATCCGCCCGTGCGTGAGGCGGTGCAGCAGGTCATCGATGACGTTCTCGGTCCACTCCTCGAGAACGACGCGAGTGGCATCGAGTTGGTGGCAGCCGACGAGGACGAGGTGGTCGTTCGAGTGAGCGGTCGCGCCGCCTATGGCGTCGGTGCCGAGTTCGTACGAACGGGCGTCATCGAGCCAGCTCTGCGAAAGGTGGTCGGGGACGCGTGCACCATCCAAATCAAGAAGATGATTCCGACCGTCAAGCGGCGCGCGTAGCGATATGTACGACCTAGACGCGACGATCCGCGATCGACGCTCCGTCCGTGGCTTCCTTCCAAAGCCGGTGCCTCGCGAGATTCTAGAGGAGGTCTTCGAGTTGGCGCAGCGGGCCCCGAGCAACTGCAACGTCCAACCGTGGCGGGTCTACGTCGCGTCGGGAGAACTGCTCGCCCAACTTCGAGCCGCTCTCATCGAGGCGGTGAGTCTCGGTGCCTCTCCGATGACGGTGACGCCCATCGATGAGTTCGTTGGCACCTATCGGAGCAAACAGGTCGCGTGCGCGGTCGAACTCTATCAGAAGATGGGGGTCGCACGAGACGACAGGGTTGGGCGCATGAAGGCCAGTCTGCGCAACTTCGAGTTCTTCGACGCTCCGCACGTGGCTTACGTCTGTATGGCGAAGAGCTTTGGGATCGGCGTGGCGCTCGACGTCGGCATGTATGTCCAGACTCTGATGCTTGCGATGCAGTCCCGGGGAATCGGCACCTGCGCCCAGGCGTCGCTGCGCTCATTTCCGGATCGCGTGAGCAAGCATCTCGGCATCCCGGACGACGAACAGATCCTCTGTGGACTATCGTTTGGCTACGAGGACACGACTGTCGCAGCCAACCAGGCGCGCCAGCCGCGGGACCCGATCGCCAGCAACGTGTTCTTCCGAGATGACGCTGGCTAGCGGCCTTTGAACTCGCCTTCGCGCCGCTCGAGGAAGGAGCGAATGCCCTCGGCTGCGTCCTCGGAGTCCATGAGTTCACGGGCGATCACTAGGAGCTCGGCGACCGCGGCATCGGTGCCCTTCAATTGCGCGGTCCGTGACGAGCGAAGGGTGGCCCACACGCCCAGTGGTGCCCGCTTGGCGACGGTCGCCGCGATATGCAGCGCTTTGTCCCGGAGTTCGGCCGCGGGGACCACCTCTTGAATCAGTCCAAGGCGCATCGCCTCGTCCGTTCCAAACTTGTCGCCGGTGAGAAGCCAGCGCATGGCGTTGCCCCAACCGGCGATCTCGGGTAGCCGGATCGTGGCCCCGCCGAAGGGGAAAATACCGCGATTCACTTCGATCTGACCGAATCGCGAGCCCTCCGCTGCGAGTCGAATGTCGGCGGCGAGTAACAGCTCGATTCCGATCGTGAGGCACCAACCTTGGACCGCCATCACCAAGGGTTTCTTCCTCTTGGGATCGTGGAGACTCAGCACGTCGACCGAGTCCTCGGGGAACAAAGATGCGCCGGCTCGAACCGCCGGGCCGACCTCTCCTAGGTCGAGGCCCGCCGTGAAGTTGTCGCCATTGGCGTAGAGCACCGCGCACCAGAGGGACTCGTCGGACTCGTACTCGGTCACCGCCTCAGCGAGCTCGCGCAGCATGCGGAGGTCGAAGGCATTCATCTTGTCGGCGCGATCGAGGACGATGTGAAAGACGCGTCCGTCTCGTTCGGTCAGCACACGGGGGCGTTCGTCGGTCATGGGACGCGATCGTACTGGACCGCGGTGCCATAGGCCAGCACCTCGATGGTCCCCATGCCTTCGTTGCCAGTTGTGCTCGCGATCGTAGACGTCTCGATCCGTGTGTTGAGGTATGCGTCGGCGTCTGGCTGCGACTCCTTCATTCGAAGCACCGCTTCGCGTCGCGCGCGTTCGATCAGCGACGAGTAGGAACGAACCTCGCCACCGAATATCATGCGGAAGCCACTCAAGAACCGCTTGAAGTGATCGACAGAGATCACGGCTGACCCGATCGCGAGCGCAGCCGAATGGGCGGGAGGCTGGCCCTCCAAGCGCTTGATAGACAGTGCTGGCTGACCTTGGAAGCGCGCTTCGCGCTTCGTGATGCTGTCGTAGTGATTGCGCTCGATCCGAGACCCGACGATCTTTCCTACCACGATGAGGAGAATCGGAAGTCCGAGGCTAATCAGAAGCTCCGCCGACACGCGGCTACTCCTCGACTAGGACCGCAGTCCCGTAGGCAAGGATCTCCGAAGCACCCTGAGCGACTGAAGATGTCGTGAAGCGCACGTTGATGACCGCGTTCGCGCCAAGCTCCCGGGCCTGCGTGACCATCCGACTGGTGGCCTCTGCGCGACTCTCCTGCAGTAATTCCGTGTAGCCCTTGAGCTCACCGCCCACGATGTTCTTGAGGCCCGCGGCGAAATCACGACCGAAGTGCTTGGCCCGAATGGTACTTCCTTGAACGAGCCCAAAGTGCTGCACAATTCGGCGACCTGGCACGCTATCGATATTGGTGAGAATCATGACTGCCTCTTCTGGGGGTCTTTGTAGCAGACCCCCCCTCGGACGTGCTATTCCTTCGCGGTGAAACTCTGCGTCATTGGTACAGGATATGTGGGCCTCGTCACCGGCACTTGCTTCGCCGCGACCGGTCAGCGTGTAATCTGCGTCGACAAAGACGCGTCGAAGATCGAGCGCCTCCAGCGCTACGAGATTCCGATCTACGAGCCCGGGCTCGAAGAGATGGTCAAGGAGAACGCGAGCGCAGGCCGCCTTACGTTCACCACCGACCTCGCCGCTGCCGTTCGCGACGTGGACCTAGCCTTCATCGCGGTGGGCACACCTCCTACGCATGACGGCGACGCCGATCTGAGCGCCGTCTTCGCCGTTGCACAGGAACTGGCCAAGCACGCGACGCGCGATCTCGTCATCGTGAACAAGAGCACGGTTCCCGTGGGCACCAACGCGCAGGTTCAGAAACTCGTCGCAGATGCGGAGCACGACATCCAAGTCACGTCCAATCCGGAGTTTTTGAAGGAGGGCGGGGCGATCAACGACTTCATGCATCCGGACCGAATCGTGGTTGGCGTTCGCCCCGGGCACGATCGCGCCCGACGGTTGATGGACAAGGTCTATCACCCGCTCAATCTCTCGAACAACAAGATCGTTTGGATGAATCCCGAGAGCGCCGAGGTGACCAAGTACGCGGCCAACACGATGCTCGCGATGCGCATC
>CAYZDM010000375.1:0-3836 GCA_964476875.1 uncultured Sandaracinaceae bacterium
GGTTACGGGTTTCTCTGACATGCTGCTGGGGCGCGTGGACGGCGATCTCAATGACGAGCAGATTCGAAGCGTCCGCACCATCCGTGCAAGCGCGGAGCGGTTGTTGCGGCTGGTTTCGACGGTGGTCGATCGGGCAAAGCTCGAAGCAGGGACGCTCAGACTGCAGCAGCAGTGGGTCGCTCCCGATGAGCTGATCTCCGAGGCGATCGCATTTGCGCGAACGCGATCCGAAGGCACGTCGGTGATCGGGGGGGGCTCGGAAGGGCTCCCGCGCATATTCGTCGACCGCCATCGCACCGTTCACGCCCTCGTGGGCCTCGCGGTGCTCGTCATTCGTTCGTCCGGCACTGATATCGTCATGCGTGTGGCACCCCCGCGCCGCGACCAGGTCGGCAAGGGCTTCGTTCAGTTTGACCTCATGGCGACACTCAAAGACTCCTCAGCGGACACTCTGGCGGTCGTCGAGCGGCTAGAGAAGCCACTCTCCCGCTCCGACGCGCTGGGGTTGGAGGTGGCCGTCGCGCGCGCGGTCATCGAAGCCCAGGGCGGACGCATCTGGACCGAAGCGGGCACGGCAGGGAGCTTGCGGGTCTGCATGACCCTTCCGACCTCAGCGAACTAGCTCTGGTCCCGCTGCAGCGCGTCGAGGATCGCTTGATAGGCCGCGTTGCGCTTCCATCCAAGGTCCCGCTGTAGTCTCTGCGTCATCTCTTTCGTGGAAAGGCCCTCGCGCTTCCACTCGGTGACCAGCGCCCCGATATCCACGTCCTCCACGGGTGCGTCCGCGGGTCGGCCTTCGATGACGAGGGTGATCTCGCCTCTCGCCGGCTCGGCTAGCTCTCGCCGTACCTCCGAGGCGGTCCCGCGGATGGTTTGTTCATGCATCTTGGTGAGCTCTCGACATAGAGCCATCTGGCGGTCCCCACCGAGTGCCCCTTCGAGATCTTGCAAAGTCGCGTGGATCCGATGTGGCGATTCGAACAGCACGACGGTGTCCGCCGATTGTGCGATTCGGTCGAGCGCGCGAGTGCGATCCCCTCCGCCCCTCGGCAAGAACCCTTCGAATACGAATCGGCGGACTGGTAGGCCCGCGACGCAGAGGGCAGCGAGAACTGCGCTGGGACCGGGAATCGCTTCAACCGCAACTCCCGCAGCGGCGGCGCGCGAGACGAGGTAGACCCCCGGGTCGCTCACCACCGGCGTCCCCGCGTCGCTTACCATCGCGTAGTGTGCCCCCTCGACCAGTCGGGAAACCAGCAGCTTCACTCTGTCTTCGTTGGTATGCGCGTGGAACGAGCGAAGGGGCGTCTCGATGCCGTGCTTGGCGCAAAGCGTTCGGGTGTGACGCGTATCCTCCGCGAGGATGAGGTCGGCTTCACGAAGTACTCGTAGCGCCCTGAGCGTGATGTCTTCGAGACATCCGATTGGCGTCGCGACTACCGACAGACGACCTGGCATCCATGCCCGTTACCACATCTCGGTCGCCCTGCGACCCGGCCGCTCAGGGAGTTTCGTACAGGTCGACGACTGTCTCGCCGAGCTCGCTGTGTAGAAAAGCCTTGAGTTTCTCTAGAAGACGTTTCTCGATTTGGCGAACGCGTTCGCGGCTCACGCCGAATTCGTCTCCGAGAGTCTGCAACGTCTTTGGGTCCTCGGCGACGAGGCGGTCGTCGAAAATCTTCTTCTCCCTGTCGACCAGCGACTCCCCGAACTTGTGAATCTTTTTCGAAAACTGATCGCCGACCTCCGCGTCGGCCAAGGTGTCATCCACGCCGACGTCTTCGGACGGAAGCAGCTCGACGCGAGCCACCGAGCGCCCCTCCGTGGTGCCCACCGGCGCGTCCAGGGAGGCGTCTCCCGCCGCTAGCCGCATGTCCATCGACACGACGTCTCGCTCAGGTACGTTCAGCCGCTCTGCAATCGCCTGGGCAGTCGGCTCGATGCCCATCGCGGACAAGCGAGATTTTTCTTTTTGCAGGTTGAAGAACAGCTTCCGTTGGGCCTGCGTGGTACCCACCTTCACGAGTCGGTGATTGTTCAGGATGTAGCGAAGCATGTACGCGCGGATCCACCACGCCGCGTAGCTCGAGAGCTTGACTCCCTTGTACGGGTCATACTTTTTCACAGCCTGCATGAGCCCGATGTTGCCCTCCTGCACGAGGTCCAAGAGGTTCTTATATGCCTGTCGATAGTCGTATGCGATCTTGACGACCAATCGAAGGTTCGAGGTGACTAGCTGTTTGGCTGCTTCGAGATCGTCATCTTCGAAGAATCGGACCGCGAGATCGTGCTCTTCTTCTTTGGATAGAAGAGAGTACCGCTGGACGTCTCTCATGTACGCGGCCAATGGGTCGCGACGGGTGAGCGAAGACGAGGTAGCCGCCAATCTGTCGGCCTCACCTCCACCTTCGCCGCTGCGCGAATGCTCGTCTGGATCCACGATTTCGACGCCTTGAGGCTCGTCAAACTCGTCGGGCGGTTCTGTGTCGCTTCCAATCATCGATCGTGCTCGTGAAAAGCACCTCTACTGCCGAGCCGGTAGAGCGTCCAGCGGACGGGTTCATTTGGGCAGGTCGAAGGGAAGGCTGCCGGCCCCCCTGGGCTTCAAGCGGCCGAACGAGCCCGCTACCGAATACTGAATTGCGCCATCTGCTGTCAGCGCGGCCTTGAGTCCCGATGATGCGAGTTCCAGCATTGTCGCGACCTTGGTGCTTCGCTGCTTGTAGGCGTCTTGGATCTTGACCCGGAGCATCAAGTTGGGCTCCGAGCGCTTGAGCGGTCGGAGGAGGCGCACCTGGCCAATGACGTCGAGCTCGAGATCTTCTCCGTGCGATGTCGCCTTCTCGATCCTGGCCGAGCCCTCTTCGATGGTCGCGACGAGCTCCAAGTTGCCGGCGTCGGCTTCGTCGAGCGTCAAACCGCCCCATCCGGGGATGTCCAACTGCGACTTTCCGTCGCCGACGTGCAGACCCTCGATCGTGACCTCCACGTCGCCCGTTGATTCAGCGACTTCACTCGGCATCGTGAGCGCGATCTCTCCGTTGAGAATCCCAGTCAGCGGCACCTTCGTGAACTTCCGGAGAATCGGGAGCGCAGCCAGATCGAGATCGTCGAGCTCTACCTCGACCTCCAGATTGTCCGTTCCAATCGAGATATCTCCTGTGGCCTCGCCATCGGCGACCTCGGCGTCGAAGCTGTACGACTTCGTATCCGACATCAACGAGAACAGCGAGACGCTGACAGTGAGTTCGTCGAAGATGACCTCAGATGGAAGTGATTCGCTTCCGTCTGGCGGCATGAGCACCCGCAGGTTCTCAAAGGTGAGTCCGGTTAGTCCGGAGTTCGACAGATCGATGATCTCGATTTCGTAGCCTTGCGCACGAGCCTCTTGAACGAGACGGTCGGCAAGTCGTTCGTAAGGGAAAGTCTTGTACGCAAAGAACACGAAGCAGGCGAGGAAGAAGAGCGGGTATCCCGTCCACTTTAGGATTGGTCCAATTGGGATTTGTCGCACCGGTTACTCCTGCTCCGTAGCTGCGGGACCATCGCGGTCGTAGGCGTTCACTGCGAGCTTGACCGTGTAGCCCGTTCGCATCCTACCGCCGGTCATCTGAATTCGTTCGATCGACACCGGGTATGAGCTGTTTTCGATATCGGCAAGCATTTCAACTAGGGGTCGCAACTCGACGACGGGCAGTGAGACGCGAACCGAGCGACGACTGTACTCGCCGATGTCCAGCTTGGGCTGATCCGTGATGCCAAGCCCGGTCACTCCGTACTGTTGAGCACGCTCCTCGAGAAAGCCCCCCAGAGTCGGCGCCTTGCGACTGTAGAGG
>CAYZDM010000376.1:0-3834 GCA_964476875.1 uncultured Sandaracinaceae bacterium
TCACTTCGGCGTACTCGACGGGCGGCGTCGTGACGCGCTGGTAGCCGTAGAGATCGAACGTCTCCATCAGCCGCTGCCAAAGCAAGGTCCGCGTCATGGACGCAGGTGGCAGCAGGTCACGCATCCCGCCAGGCGGAGTCAGCGGCAGGCCAGGAGTTGTCTTCCCGAGCTGGTCCGCGCTCCGAGGTCGTCGCTTTCGCGCCGATGGTGGCATCTCAGAGCCTCAGTGTATGCACACTGCTGACGTGGTCGAGGCCGCGAAGCGCGTCGAGCGCCTCGGTGCCAACGTTCGTGTCGACGTTCCAGAGCGCCAGAGCTTGGCCCCCCTTTTCGTCGAGCCCCACCTGCATCCGAGAGACGTTGACCCCTTGGCTGCCCAGGAGGGTGCCGACCGAGCCGATGACGCCGGGTCGGTCCTGATTGCGCATGATGAGAATCGAGCCTTCCATGACGGCGTCGATCTCGTAGCCCTCTAGTCCGACGAGCCGCGGCTCGCCCCGTCGGCCGGGCGTCCCCGTCGCGGTGTGAATGCCCTTCTCGCCGGTGACGGTGACACGAACGGTCGTTGCGTAGCGATCGCTTGGCTCCTTGACCTCGGCCAGACGAATCCCCCTTGCCTGGGCCTCATAGGGAGCGCTGATTGGATTCACCGGTTCCTCCAGGTGCTGTTGGAGGAAGCCGGCGAGGGCCGCGCGCGCAATCGGCGTGACACCGAGCTCGCCGGCTTCACCGGTGCAGGTCACCCTGAGTTCGCGAACGTCGACGGGGTCGAGCTGTCCGATGAGGCTGCCGAGCGCCTTGGCGACGTCCAGGTAGGGTGTGAGCCGCTCGGCGGTCTCCTGGGGGAGTGCGGGCACGTTCACCGCGTTGGTCACGATGCCCTTTTGGAGGTAGCTGATCGCCTGCTCGGCGATCTCGACCGCAACGCGCTCCTGAGCCTCCGAGGTGGAAGCCCCGAGGTGGGGCGTGCACAGCACAGCGTCGAGCCCGAGCAGCGGGTTGCTGGGGTCAACGGGTTCCTGGGCGAACACATCGAGGGCGGCGCCTGCGATCTGGCCATCGGTGATCGCGCGGGCCAGGGCCTCCTCGTCGACGATCCCGCCGCGAGCAGCGTTCACCAGCAGAGCGCTGCGCTTCATTTTCTCGAACGCGGCGTCGTTGAGCATGTTCTTCGTTTCAGGAGTCAACGGCGCGTGAACCGTAAGGAAGTCGGCGCGCTTCAGCAGGTCGTCGAATTCCACCAATTCGATCCCGAGCTCCGCGGCGCGGTCGCTGCTCATCACCGGATCGACGCCGATGACCTTCATCTTGAGGCCTTGGGCGCGATCCGCGACGATGCGTCCGATGTTTCCAAGCCCGATGATGCCGAGCGTCTTGTAGGCAATCTCGCGACCCTGGAACTTACTCTTCTCCCACTTGCCACTCCGCATGGAAGCGGTCGCTTGCGGAATCTTTCTCGCCAATGCGGCGAGGAGGGCCAGCGCGTGCTCCGCGGTGGTCACCGAGTTGCCCGTCGGCGTGTTCATGACGACGATGCCTCGGCGGCTCGCAGCAGGGATATCAACGTTATCGACACCAATGCCCGCGCGGCCTACGACCTTGAGCTTGTGCGCTTCCTCGACGAGCCGGGGGGTGACCTGGGTGGCCGAGCGAATGATCAGTCCGTCGTACTCGCCGATCACGCTGCAGAGTTCGTCCTCACTCATGCCGGGGCGAAACTCGAGTTCGACACCTGGGGCCTCACGCAGGACCCTGAGCCCCGCCTCGGCGAGCTTGTCGGACACGAGAACACGTACGTTGGACATGGCTACTCCTATGGAATTCGGCCCCAAAAGCCGGGCGCAGAGCTAGCAGCCACCTATGGGGGGGTCAAGGAGGACGGGCCTGTTCACATCCAGTGAATGGCGCCCAGGCTCAGCAGCAACGCGGCTACCCGATATCCCCGTTGAGGGTCGGTATTGCCCGGCTGGTGAGTCACAAATTGGGCGAGTTCCTCAACCGTATGGGGCGTCTTGCAGAGCCGAAGCGCGGCGCGAAGGTCGTCGGGCAGTGCCGCGGTCGCCACGGCGGTGTCGATTCGATCCGCCTGGACTACGGAGTCCTTTCCGCGCTCGAGGATGAGAGTGCTCTCGAAGCCTGCGGCAATTCGCCTCTGAATACCGCGATCGAGGATCTCCCAGGCATCGAGCCGGAGCGGGAAGCCGCTGCTCGGCGGGTCGACCCCCTCGTAGAAGGTGGCCGTTCCGGAAGCCCAGGTGAAAAGGTCGAGCAGTTTCTCGCGAACCTGTTCAGCGATGTGCTGAAAGAGTTCTAGCGGTTCGACCAGCCCCAGTGCCACGAGGGTGTCGCCGAGTTTTCCTTCGAAGCGAGGCATGACGGCAAGCGCCATGTCGAGCTCACTTCGATTGATGACCCGCTTCTTGACGAGATGCTCGCCAAGGAGTTCGCCAGCGAGGTTGCTGGTCACGAACGCCGGCACGCCGTGCTTGGTGTAGACCTCCTTACGGACGCCTCCCTGCTCGCACAGCCAGAGACCAGTTCGGCGTGTCACCAAGGTGCGGACGAGAGCCGATACAAAACCACCGTCCTCGAAGTCCATGCTTCGATCGGCCGACGCCGCAGATTCAACACGCGTCGTCGTCGGCGTCATTCGCGAAGGCGGCACGTGCCGGTACAGATCCTTGACCGACGAAAGCGGCTGGAAGTCTCCGCCTGCAATACTGATGTCGTCGTTGCCGTCGATCTGTCCGGTCGCGACCGACTCGACGATCTTGGCGTACGCCAAGGGCCCGACGGTGGCGCCGTTCGGCTTTCGGATCTTGTATTCGAGAGGCGTGACGTTCGTCGTGCTTGGGTGCTCATCGGCGAGTACCATCGGCGTCGGCGGCATGGTGGCTCTGAGCTCGTTCGCTGACGTTCGGCGGGGGCGAGTCTCTGTGGCGATCGATGCGACGATGGCCGCCAACTCCGCCCGCAGGACCTCTTCGGGCCGACTCTGCCAGGGTTCCAGGGCCGCCCAGAACGCACGCGCCGTGGGAGGCCGCTCTTCGATGTTGGCGGAGAGGGCGCGCAGAATCACCGCGCCCAACCCGTCGGGCAACTGTGGAAGGAACTCGACGAACGGGTGCACTTCGGCGTCGCGAATCGCGAGGAGCACTGCAAGCTCGCTTCCGCCGGCGAACAAAGGGCGCCGCATGAAGAGCTCCGCAGCGATGACTCCGGCGGAGAACAGGTCGGCACGCAGGTCTACCTGGCCGCCCGACACTTGTTCCGGCGCGAGGTATCCTAGTTTGCCGTTGGCACGAGCGGCGGTATCGGGTTCGAACGCATTGACCTCCGCGCGGGCAATGCCGAAGTCGGCGATCTTCACATCGCCATGAATCGAGATCAGCACGTTGGACGGGCTGATGTCCCTGTGCACGATCCCGAGCGCATCGCCACCGTGATCGGTCGCGCTGTGTACTGCATCGAGGCCGTTCAAGATCTGACGAACCAAGTAGACGACTAGGTCGTGTTCGAGCTTCTTGCTTTCGAGCGTGAGCCGACGGTTGAGCCGCCACAGGTCGCAACCGGGAACGTACTCGAGAGTGAGATATGGTTGCCCCTCGATCTCTCCGTGCCCGAGCACGTGGACGACGTTCGGGTGGGTGACGTGACTCGCCAGTCGAGCTTCTTCGGCGAACATCTCCTGCGCGTTCGACTCGTCCGCGATGTGCGGGAGCATGCGCTTCAATACGACGACGCGCGGTTCACCCACTGAACGTGGTTCGAGCGCGCGAAAGACTTCCGCCATCCCGCCAACTGCAATACGGTCGACCAAGGTGTAGTCGCCCA
>CAYZDM010000377.1:0-3833 GCA_964476875.1 uncultured Sandaracinaceae bacterium
CATGATGCGTTCGTTGAAGATCGGGCACTGGGTTGCCCTGGTATGCATGGCCGCCTTGGTGGCCAGTTGTGGGTCGACCCGAGAGGGCGCCTGGGACTCGACCTCAGAATCCGTTCAACTCGATACCGCGGCTCAAGCAAAGGTCACCGCGCACTTGGAAGCTGCTGCCGCAGCATGGGAGAAGCGCGGAGACCCCGCACAAGCCAAACTGGCTGTTGATGAATGGACTGCCGTTGCGGCCATCGACCCGAAGAACGTGACGGCGCTCAACGAGCTCACGCACGCGCTGTACTTCTACGCGGACTGCCACCTCCGTTTCGACGACACCAACCCTCAGCTCTACAAAGACACGCACGAAGAGGGAACAAAGGCTGCCGAGCGTGCGCTGTCCGCAATGTCGCCAGCGTTTGGCGAGAAGATGGGCGCCGGTGAGCGCATTGAGGAGGCGATCACCGTTCTCAACGCAACCGCAGTGCCAGCGCTCTACTGGCGCTCGTCCAACCTTGGCCGCTGGGCCATCCTGGAAAGCTTCGCGACCTTGCTCTCGTACAAGGACGAGATTCGCGCGATCATGGAGTTCTGCCTCGATGAGAACCCCGTGTACTGGTACCAGGGTCCCGATCGCTACTTCGGTGTGTTCTTCGCCAAGGCCCCGGGCTTCGCTGGCGGGGACATGAATAAGTCCGCACAGCACTTCAACGTCTCCCTCGACGCGCACCCGAATTACTACGGCACGCGCACCCTGATGGCCGAAGAGTGGGCCGTCAAACAAGACAACCGACCTCTCTTCGAGGAGCTCCTCGGCTACGTGCAGGCCGGGGCAGCTGACGTCGTCCCCGCGATTACACCGGAGAACACTTGCGAGAAGCGCAAGGCTGACAAGTTGATGTCTGAGATCGACGAGATTTTCTGATCTGAATAGGCTCGACCCTGTGGCGTCCACAGGGTCAGCCTTCCCCCAATTCGTCCGAGGAGATTCCAATGCGTAAGTCCATCGTCTGTGCCGTGGCGTTCGTCGCCCTTTCACTGCTGTTCGCCGCCCCGACCCCGGTGTCGGCCCAGGAGTACGTATTGGAGATCGGGACCGTCGTCCCCGGCGGTAGCCCTTGGGCATTGCAGCTCAAGCGCTTGAAGAAGTACATCGAGGCAGAGACCGGTGGCCGCGTCAAAGTCAAGCTACGCCTGGGCGGCTCGAACGAGCGTTCCTTGGCGCGACGAACTCAGATGGGCAGCAAGCAGGGCTTTGCAGGCTCAGTGGGCGGCCTCAGTTCCATCGTCCGTGAGGTGAATGTCCTCGAGGCGCCGTATGTGTTCGACACCGTCGAACAGGCGGACAAGGCCCTCGACGACCCCGAGGTGTTGAAACAGGTCCGCAAGATCCTTGAGAAGCAGAAGCTGGTCTTCGCGCTCTGGGGTGAGAACGGATTTCGCTCGTACTTCAGCAGGCGCCCGATCCGAACACCCGACGACATGAAGGGCGTTCGATACCGATCGCAGGAGGCCGTAGCCCACGTCGAGGCGTACAAGGCGCTTGGCGCCAGCCCAGTGACCATCGACGTGGCCAACACGATGACCAGTCTCCAGACCGGCGTCGTCGACGGGTTCGACAACACGCCCCTCTTCGCGATGGCGACCACCTGGTACCAGGGGCTGGCAGACGGAGAACGCAACCTGATCCTCTCCAAGCATTCGTACCAGCCGGGCATCGTCGTCTACTCGAAGAAGTGGTTCGACACGCTGCCCAAGGACATCCAGGAAGTACTTCTGAACGTTCCTTACGACCTCACGACCTGGGGACGCGAGCAAGTCCGACAGATGGAGCCAGTCCTCATCAAGAACCTGGTGCGCTACGGCTACGACATCCACGACCCGAGTCCCGCCGAACTCCAGAAGTTCAAGGACAAGGAGAAGGGCGTGCCGGAGGACATCGCCAAGCAGGTCGGACCGGCCGGACAGAAGCTCCTCAAGTCGGTCAAGACGGCCCTCGCCAAGTAGCCTTTGACGGGAGTCGCTCCCGGACGGTCGCACGCGCCGGCTTCTACGGGGTGTCGCCGTGCACGTACACCCAGGTGCCCAGATTATCTTCGGTGGCTGAGCCACCGTGCCAAGCGTTCGGCAAGTCCGGGCCCGCCCAGTTGTACAGCCACCTGGCATCTCGGGGCGCGAGGTTGATGCACCCATGACTGCGGGGGCGGCCGAACCGGTCATGCCAGAACGCGCTGTGAAAGGCGTAGGCTCCACGAAAGTACATGACGTAGGGAACATCCTCGAGCGAGTACGGCGGCTCGCCGGGCTCATCGTTGTCCATAGTCGACGTCAGGTGCTTGCCGCGAATGCGATGGAGGCCCTTGGGGGTTTGGTAGTTCAGCTCCGGACTCGGCGTTTTCGTCCGCCCGGTGGAGATCAGGGTCACGTAGCGAGGCTGTTTCCACTCGTAGGCCACGAGCACTTGATGAGTGAGGTCAACGTCGATCCAGCGGTCACCCTCCCCGACTTCCTCCGGTGGCGCGCTCGGCTGAATCACCAAGACGTCGGACTCACGGACGAGTTTCCCGTCTCCGACGACCAGATACGCACCGTCGCCGACGCGCCGACGTGACCGCACGGCAAGCCAGGTGCGACGGGGCAGCCCTTTGCTCTTGGTCCGGAGCTTGCCCCGGTTGTTTGGACGATACAGCGGGATCTCCTCGCCTCGGGTCACGGCCATGGGCAAACTACCGTACTCGCCGCCGAGCACTCGCCCTTGGAACTCGCTCCACTCCTTTTGGCGAACGCGTCGAGCCGGCAGGAACCCGTTCTGTTGGGTTCGCCAGTAGGTCTCGCCGTCTTTCTCAAAGGTGCGGTCCAGGCTCACATAGAACCCAGGCCGCAGGACCCGCAGGACCAGTGGGTTGTCGATCGGCGAAGGGGGTTCGGATGGGTCGGGGCTCGCCGAATCGTCGCCGGTGCCGGGAGTCTCCGTAGGGACCACGTAGATCTCGCTCACAGTCGGAAGCCGCTTGTACAACGGGGTCATCTTGTGGACGGTCGCGTACTCGTAGGGCATCACCGCCTCGCGATCCGGCTGACGGGCCCGCAACTCGGGCAATCGCTCACCGGAGAACACCAGGATGTCGCGCTCTCGACAAGCGAAGCCGCCGGTATCGAGCTCGTACCAACCACCCTCGCAGCCCTCGTAGCCCACGGGCTCCGTAGTGGTCGAGTGCAGCAGGGCCCCCGCTCGCAAGTAGCCTAGGCGAGCGCCGTCGGGCCTCGGAGCATCGCGAATCGGCGAGACAAAACGTCTGGCGAAGACCCGTTGAGGCGGTCCGAGATCGCGCGGCGCCTGAGGGGGATCGACGTCGATAGACGTCAGGACTTCATCGAGGCTGCATCCCACGAATGCCGACGCGACCCAAAGAAAGGCCATCACACCGCGAAGTGCGTCACAGGATCCCAACCAAGCTCGTCGTGTGCGCTGCACGGTCGTGTTCTGCTACGAAGTGTCAGTAGGATGCGCAAGGGTCAACACGTCGAATCATTTTCCACGGCGTTTGGACTCGTGGCATCGGTGGCGGTGCATCTCGCTGCGTTCGCGTACATCGCCAGCGCGACCGCGCAGTTCGACTTCGACTTCGAGCTGACCCTGCCAGCCGAGGTGGAGTTCGGGCTGACGGGAGAAATGGAAATGGCCGCCGCGCTGTCACCACCACGCGCAACCGGAGCACCGGATCCTCGGTGGGCCGGGCGGACAGCTCAGGACGGCGAGGATGGTCAGATCGACGCCGGGGTGCCTATGGAACCCGACGCAGGCGTGGACCCGGCGAGGGACGCTGGCACTGACACTGACGCTG
>CAYZDM010000378.1:0-3816 GCA_964476875.1 uncultured Sandaracinaceae bacterium
CTGCGGCCCTGTGCGTTGCAGGGGTCGCCGATGATCCAAAGACCGCTGCATCGCTCGCCGCGGAGGCCGTCGACAGCGGGGCTGCCACCGACATGCTCGACCGCTGGGCGCGATTCACGCGGGACTCATGACCGACTACCTCTCGGCCATTCTTGCGCGCAAGCGACTCGAGAACGCGCGACGACGCCGCCACATGTCCGCGATGCGGCCAGTCGAGCGCCCGTCGCAACCCGAGAGGGGCCAGCGCGGCGTTCAGGCACTGCGCCGTGCGCCAGGGCAGCTCCCGTCGGTGATCGCCGAGGTAAAATTTCGAAGCCCGAGCGCGGGAGAGATTCGCCCCTGGAGCCCTGGCGAGGGCCTTCGAGTCGCAGAGAGCTACGTGCGCGGCGGAGCATCCGCCATCAGTGTTCTGGCCGACGGACCCGGCTTCGGAGGCTCGCCGCTGTTGGTACGTCGGATCGCTCAGGCGGTCCCCATTCCGGTGCTCTACAAGGGCTTCGTTCTCGACCCGGTCCAGGTTGAACTCGCATATGACGTGGGCGCATCGCTCGTTTTGCTGTTGGTTCGCGCGCTCGAAGACTCAGCCCTCGGGGGGTTGATCAGGCAGATCCGCGCGCTTGGGATGGAGCCCGTCGTAGAGGCCGCGAACGCCACAGAGGTCGATCGCGCGGTTGCTGCCGGGGCCACCATCGTCGGCGTCAACGCACGCGATTTGAGCACGTTTCGCGTCGACAAGGATGCAGCGCACGCGTGCGTCGACCGAATCCCCACGGAGTGCGTCGCTGTGTTCATGAGTGGTGTGCGAACGCCCGAAGACCTTCGCGACGTCGCTCACGGGCGCGCGGACGCCATCTTGATCGGGGAGGGCCTCATGCGCGCCGAGGATCCGGGCGAGCGCCTGTCGCAGCTGTTGAGCTCGTCATAGCCGAGACCTCCTCGGACGGAAGCGTCACCCTGAAGCAAGTGCCTGCCACGTGGCGGTCTATAATCTCGATCCGACCGTGATGCTGGTCCACGATCTGCTTCACCAACGCGAGCCCGAGTCCGACACCGTGGCTTCGACCCGAATAGAACATGTCGAAGAGGCGCTCCCGGTGGGCTGCCCCGATTCCGCTGCCCTCGTCCGCGACTTCCAGAAAGGCCTGGCCGCGTTGGTCCTGCCCTGTGCGGACCTCGACCTTGCCTCGGTGCGGTGACGCCTGCACTGCGTTCCTCACGAGGTTCCAAACGACCTGGCGCATCCGGTCCGGATCGGCGGTGACCATGACCGGCCCTTCAGGTCCGTACGCTTCAATCTCGAGCCCATTGCTGGCTGTGCCCTCGCCCCGGGCCACGGCCACGACCTCGCTCGCGATCGAGCGAAGGTCCAGCGGTTCGGTCTTGATCTGACTGGGTCGGCCAACCTGAAGCATGGTGGTCACCAGCGAGTTGAGCCGCGCGACCTCTGAGATGACGATTCCAAGCAACCGGCTGTCTTCGTCGCCTAGTACGTTGCCCTCGCGCACCATTTCGACCGACCCCGATATCGAACTCAGCGGGTTCCGAATCTCGTGGGCGAGCCCCGTCGCCAGTTGTCCTAGCGCCGCAAGACGCTGGGCGGCCTCGGCTTGGTCCCGGAGGGTTCGGATTTCGGTGAGGTCCTGAAATGCGAGGAGCAAACCCGACGGGTTGGCATCGGCATCCAGAAGGGCGCTGAGCGTGTAGCCTATCGGGAACTCGGTGCCGTCCGCCCGTCTACCGATCGCATCGGCTCGCTTTGGCGGCTCCCTCAGGGTTTGAGTCGCATATCCGGGGAGCACATTGGATAGTGGTTCTCCCAGGAGCGCTCCTTCGCGGTCCCGGAGGATGTCTTGAGCCGCCCGGTTCACCCCGATGATCCGACCGTCGTCGTCCGACGTGATGAGACCCGACGCGATCGACCGGACGATGTCGTCGTTGAGGCGCACGAGTCGGGCAGCGCTCTGCTGCGCCTCGATCAGTCGCGCGCCTGCGACTTGGGCCCGCCTAGCAAGATTCGTTGCCAGCAACGCGACGGCGGCGATTCCGACCATGTTGGAAACTAAAGCGAGCTGAAAATCCTTCGAGCTCAGGATGTACTGGCTGAGCGGTTGGTCTGGCGGCGGCGGTAGCCATCCAACGTTGAGCGCGAGCCCTTGCAGGAAGTAGCAGGCGAGGCTCGCCGCGGCGGTGTAGTAGGCGGCGCTCGTACCGAGCGTCAGCGCCGCGGTTAGGATCTGCGCCCCGTACAGGAACGAGAAGATGCTGCCAGCTCCGCCAGTGAGGTACACGAGCGCTGTGATCAGCAGTACATCGAGGGTGGTGATGGCGACCGCGACGAATCGCTCCTGTCGCTCGCGGAGCAGCCACACCCCGAACAGGATCGACGAGCCGTAGATCGCAGAGATGAGTATCAGCAGGAACGTCGGCGTGAAGCGCCCGTACCGAATCGCGTCGAGCGCGAGGTACATCGTGGTGCCGAGCAGGACCGTCGCGATGATGAGCCGACCGCCGAGAACCCACTGTAGCCGCCGGTTCGGGTTGATGTCCTCGCGCGGTCTTGCGGGGCTCTCTGCGGGCTGAGTCACTCCGCGTTGACTTTACCTGCGATCGAGAAGATTGGCAGGTACATCGAAATGAGGATCACGCCCACGATGCCGCCGATGAACACCATCATCAACGGCTCGAGCAGCGAGGTCAGGGCGGCCACTGCGATATCGACCTCGTCTTCGTAGAAGTCCGCGATCTTGTTGAGCATGGTGTCCAAAGCACCCGTCTGCTCACCCACACCGATCATCTGTACGACCATCGGCGGGAAAACATTGGTTTCCATCAGAGGCTCGGCCATGGTTCGGCCCTCTCTAATCTTGTTGGACGTCTCCTGGATCGCCTCCTCGACGACCACATTGCCGGCCGATTTCTTAACGACGTCCAGTGAGTCCAGAATCGGAACGCCGGCGGATAGGAGGGTGCCCAGGGTGCGCGTGAAGCGAGCGACCGAAATCTTGCGCATGACCGGCCCGAGAATCGGCAGAACCAGCACTAGGCGATGGAAGAAGTGCTTTCCGGCAGGCTGACGGTAGACCCATCCGACGGCGAACGTGACTGCGCCTACCGTCAAAATGATCCAATGCACGTTGGAGACGAAGCCTTCCGATGCGGAGATCACGAGCTGCGTGAGCGCTGGTAGCCCGTCCTCCGCGCCGAACTCAGCGAACATCCCCTTGAAACTGGGAATGACCCAAGCGAGCATCACGACCACGACGATGACGGCCACGAAGAAAATGGCGATCGGGTAGACCATCGCGCCGCGCACCTGACGAGCAAGCTTGACGCGCTTTTCGATGTAGCCCGCGAGACGATCGAGAATCGTATCGAGAATACCGCCCATCTCACCTGCGCGAACCAGATTGACGAAGAGCTCGTCAAAGAGCTTGGGGTGTCTGGCTAGACCTTCGGAGAAGGTGCCGCCCTGTTCCACGTGGTCCTTCACGTCCTTCAGGATCGTGTTGAGCGCTTTGTTATCACCCCGACTCGATAGGATGTCGAGACACTGCACCAGAGGCAGACCCGCGTCGATCATCGTCGCGAACTGGCGCGTGAAGACGACCAGCTCTTTCGGCGTAACGCCGGTCCCGAGCGACAGACTGAGTTTTCGGCCCTTCTTCTTGATCTTGACGGGATTCAGCTGACGCGCGCGCAGCCTAGACTGCACGGCTTCCTTACTGTCCGCCTCGATGATTCCTGTTTGAACTTCGCCCGCACGAGTGCGCGCTTCGTATACCCACTCGGCCATGAATTCTCCGCCCGATCCCCTCT
>CAYZDM010000379.1:0-3801 GCA_964476875.1 uncultured Sandaracinaceae bacterium
AGACGACGATGGAGACGAGCAACCGCGTGCTGGACGCCGTGTTGAAGGAGTTTGCCCTCCCCCATGTCGAGGAGCAGGTCTCGCGCGACGTGTTCTATCAACTTGGACTCAAGTTTCCACAACAGTACGCCATCGCGGCCCGCGACGTCGCAAGCTGCGTTCGCCGCGCCGAAGCCTTGGGCGCCGGCCCATTCGTGCACGGCACGATCCCGGCCCCCAACTGGGTCGAGCGCGGCGAACTGATCAAAGACTGCAAGCTCGAGGTCGCCCTCGGGTACGCCGGCGACCGCCAAGTCGAGTTCCTGGGCCCGGGCCGCGGAACCGAGCACTACACCCGCGCCTTGGTCGACCCCGACATCGCCTTCCACCACGTCGGCATCTATCAGAACGGAATGACTCAGCTCGCGAAGAACATCACAGACGCCGGCTACCCGGAAGTCGTCCGCGGCGGCGTCAGTTTCGGCAAAGCGCTCTCCTTCGACTTCCGCTACTTCGACTCCCGCGCCGACCTAGGCATCTACCTAGAAGTCCAAGACTTCAGCTACTTCGGCAGAGCCCTAAGCATCGAACCCTTCCTCCGCACCTACGCCAAACTAAAATCCCCCCTCCAAAATTGACCCCACCGAAAAGGGGTCAGACCCCTTTTTCAAAGGGTTAATCGGTGAAAGCGGTGGCGTTGGTGAGGTGGCGAAGAGCGCGATACCGGTGGTCGATGCAAAGAGGACAGCAGCGAGGCCGAAGGCGTACTCGCTGGCGGTCGCCGGCGAAATCGCCGAATCCAAACGAGCCGCGTCTCTGAAGCCGGCGGAATCGTTCGCGCCCGCGCTGGCACGACGCGTGCTCCATTGGACGAGCATGCTCGCCACCGCGCATGCCGCATGCCTCATCGGCATTGAAGCGAACCCTGTGCAGGTCGAGGTCCGGCTAGGCGAAGGGCTCCCCGGCTTCGACATCGTCGGGCTGCCTGAGCGGGGCGTTCGCGAAAGTCGTATCCGCGTACGAGCCGCCCTCTCGTCGATCGGGTTTGCTTTGCCTCCCCGCCACCTCGTTCTGAATCTCGCCCCGGGCGATCTTCCGAAAACAGGCGCCGGCCTCGACCTCGCGATCGCCGCGTCCGTTTTGGCTGCCTGTGAGGGCGTTTCGTCAGAGCAGCTGTCGAGCACGCTCTTGATCGGCGAGCTTTCGCTTTCAGGTGAATTGCGGCCAGTGCGAGGCGTGCTCGCGTTGCTACGAAGCGCCCGCCGCGCCGGTCTTCGACATGCGATCATCCCGGAAGGCAACCGAAGGGAAGCCATGCTCGTCGAAGGGGTGTCAGTCCTGAGCGCCACCCATGTCGGCGCCGTCATGCGCTGGCTCAACGCGGAGGCACCGCTACCCGAGGTCACCGGTGACACACTCGCGCTCGAAGACGACGTGGTTCCCGAGCCCGACCGCGACCTCGGCATGATTCGGGGGCAGGCGGCTGCTCGACGCGCCCTCGAAATCGCCGCTGCCGGCGGGCACCACATGCTGCTCATCGGAAGCCCCGGCGCAGGCAAGACCATGTTGGCTCGCGCCCTCCCCTCAATCCTGCCGCCTCCGACTCCTGAGGAGGCGCTAGAGATCGCAACCATCGCCAGCTCCGCGGGTCTCCGCTCGCCACGAATCCTCATCGGACGACAACGCCCTTTTCGCGCACCACATCACACCGCGAGCGCGGCAGCTATCGTCGGTGGCGGCGAACCGGTCCGCGCAGGCGAGCTGACCCTCGCCCACCGGGGAGTCCTCTTTCTCGACGAGCTTCCGGAGTTTCGTCGCGACGCCATCGAAACCCTGCGAACCACGATGGAAGAAGGCGAGGTGGTCATCTCGCGGGCGCGGCAGCGAGTGCGGCTGCCCGCCGAACCGATGGTCGTCGCCGCCATGAACCCATGCCCCTGCGGCTACCACGGGGACCCAACAAGGCACTGTCGCTGCGGCGCCCTGCAAATCGCACGATACCGAGGACGAGTCTCGGGCCCACTGCTCGATCGCTTCGACCTTCAAGTCGCGATCCCTCGAGTGAGCGCGCGGGTGATGCGCGAGGCGACACCGGGCGAATCGTCGAACGCAGTACAAAGTCGAGTCCAACAAGCCCGCGAAAGGCTTGGCCAGACGAACCCCAGGTCGAGTCTCGAGTCACTCACCCAGAACGTCGCGACGGATGCGCTGACGCTGCTCGAGTTCGGCGTCGAGCGGCTGAAGATGAGCGCGCGAGCCTATATCAAGGCCCTCCGTGTGGCCCATACGATCGCCGCGCTCGACGAGTCGAGTGAGGTTCTCGCCGCGCACACGGCCGAGGCTCTGCAGTACCGAGTCCTCGATCGCGAGCCCGCTTGAGGCCCGACCCCGGGTCTCCACCACTCAAGCAGCCAATCAACAACCAGAAGACGAATAAAAGGAGCATGACCCCATGAAACAACCGCTCAAAGCCATCGATACACTCTTGCAGAACGTCGAGAAGCGATTCGGCAAAGGCGCGATGATGCGGCTCGGCGATCGCAAGGCGGAGCGAGTCCCGTGCATCTCCACGGGGAGCCCATCGTTGGACGAGGCGCTCGGGTGTGGGGGCTACCCCAAGGGACGAGTCGTCGAGATCTTCGGGCCTGAATCGAGCGGAAAAACCACCCTCACCTTGCACGCCATTGCCGAGTGTCAGTCGGCGGGCGGAGTCGCCGCTTTCATAGACGCCGAACACGCACTCGATGTGCACTACGCGAAGAACCTCGGCGTGAACACGAAGGAACTACTCGTCAGCCAACCGGATTGCGGCGAGCAGGCGCTCGACATCGCCGAGCTCCTCGTCCGCAGCGGCGCCATCGACCTGCTCGTGATCGACTCCGTGGCCGCCCTCGTCCCTCAGGCCGAGCTAGACGGCGACATGGGCGCCTCTCATATGGGCCTTCAGGCCCGCCTGATGAGCCAAGCGCTTCGCAAGCTTGCGGGTGCAGCGCACCGCACAGGCACGACCATCGTCTTCATCAACCAACTCCGGATGAAAATCGGCGTCGTCTTCGGATCGCCGGAAACCACCACCGGCGGCCATGCCCTCAAGTACTACGCCTCGATCCGCCTCGACATCCGCCGCATCGGTGCCGTCAAGCAAGGCGAGTCGGTTCTCGGCAACCGTACGCGGGTCAAGGTCGTCAAGAACAAGCTAGCTCCTCCTTTTCGGAAGGCCGAGTTCGACATCCGGTACGGCAAGGGTATCGACGCCGTGGGGGACCTCATCGATCGAGCGGTTGAAGCCAACATCATCGAAAAGAGTGGCGCCTACTACCGGTTCAAGGGCAAGAACTTGGCTCAAGGCAAAGAGAACGCCCGCACCGCCCTCGAAGCAGATCCGAAACTACGCGACTCCGTGGCCGCCGCACTGACCCCTGGGGTCGATTCGGCGAAACAAGCCGCCTAAGAACAGCTCACGGTTACTCCAACCTGTTGGCCCACAAGTTGTTTCGCAGTCCGTCGAACGCGCGCCAAACCGCCATCGCGTTCCCGCGATCGCGCGCCCCTCAGCGTCTCGAGCAGCGTAGGCGTCTCCCAAGCCTTCGGAGGCACTTGGCCACCGGTCCCGCCGGAGCCACCAACGCGCCACTGCCCGCATCTCCACCGGTCCCGGCCGTTCCACCGGGGCCACCCATACCGCCCCGTCGCTGCGAGCCGCCCGCACCGTAGTTCCGGGGCTTTGTGCGTCGGGCGCTTCCTGTTACAAGACGGCTAGTAAAAGAAGGCTTTAATTTTTTTGCCGTGGCACAATTTCAAGAAGCCATGGAATTGCGGGAA
>CAYZDM010000380.1:0-3798 GCA_964476875.1 uncultured Sandaracinaceae bacterium
AACTTCCCTTCGAGCTTCCCTTCGAGCTTCCCTTCGAGCTTCCCTTCGAGCTTCCAGACGAACTTCCCTTCGAGCCGCCCTTCGAGCCGCCAGCGGAACTGCCCTTCGAACTGGAACTGCCAGCGGAGCTTCCCGAGCCGTCATCCCCGCCGCTCTCGGTTTCGCCGCTGCTGTGGGTGATGTTGAAGAGGTCGTCGGAAAGTGAGGAGATCCGATAGCCATCGGCCTGGGCCCACACCGCTAGCGTTCCCGTCAGCGCCAGACACGCGACCCATATCCCAGCATGTTTACCCATTCACCCCTCCTCGACTACCTATATAGTATAAAATTCCGCTGCAACAGCAAGTGAGCAAGACTACACGGTCGCCTTTTTTCCCCGACCCCGCATCCGCTCAGAGATTCTGGATGGCGTAGATATCGAGCCAGGGATCCCCATCGATGTTCCCGGTGGCGACGCAGTACCAGCTGTCGCTGCCGTTGGGCTGTGAGAGGACGTACGTGTAGTAGGGTCCTCTGACCTCGGTCGACGACACACGGCTTCCCTTGTCGAGCGAGAAGCTCAGGTCGTGGAAGCTCCCGGTGTACTCGCCGTGAATCGTGTGGTGCGTCCTCTCCGCGTCCGCGATGGCACGCAGCGCGATCACCGCTTCGGTCCTGCGAGTTCTCGCGATGTAGCCTTTGAAGGTCTGCAGCCCAAGGCTCGCGAGCACGCCGAGCACCACCACAACTGTCATGATCTCGATGAGTGTGAAGCCCTCACGGCCTCTATCGTTCACTTCGTTCATCCGACTACCTCACCACCACGATTTCTTTGTCCCAGTACTGCACGACGAGCGCGCCCCCTCGATGCAAGTACCCATCCCGAACTCCATAGTCGGACCAAAGCGCGTCGAGCAGTCGCTCGGCTTCAGCCTGCCGTGCTTCAGGCGCGAGCTCCTCCCAGGAAGGGCCGACCTGCGCAAATAGTACGGGCGGGAAGTCATCCGAGAACGACGCGGACGCGAGATGATCCGAGAGCTCCGTCACCGCTTGGATCTCGAGGGGTTCCAGATTGCCGCTGGCGCGAATGAAGTTCACCGCGAGGGGGATTCCCGCGGCAAGCAGCGCCGCCAACAGGAACCCGTGAAATATCCGGCGCCCTAGCTGCCGCCCCTCCGCGTGCAGGTCACCCATGGCCGCGTAATCAGGCTCCTTTGCCGTCGGTTCAGGCGTCTTGTTTACGTTCGGATCGGGACCCGTCGGCGCATTGCTGAGTCCACCCAAGTTGGTTTCTTCGACCTCGGGATGGCCTACCCCGACTTCGGTGTGCCGCCCGTAGATCTCGATGTCCCGCAGCAGATCCTCGACGGACGCGTAGCGCGCACGAGGCTCCTGACAGGTTGCCTTCCGAACGATGCGTACGAGTCCCGCCGGAAACGTGAGCAGCTGTTCGACCTTGGGAAGGGCGCCGTGCTCTCGAACAGGGTCCTCGCCGCTAATGACGAAGTGAAGCAATCTGCCCAAGGTAAAAATGTCGGAGGTCACGTCGATCTGACGAGCCGCCGCTGTCTCGGGCGCGACGTAGTCTCCACTACGCGGCCCCAACCGAGGCGCGAGTATGAAGGGCTCGAGGTCTTCGTCGACAACGATATGGTCGGGAGTCAAAGTCCCGAGCGGCACCCCGGCGTCGTGGAATCGGGAGACGATCTGCGCAACCCTCGCAAACTGAGCAAGGCGTTCGGGCAGAGCCCATGCCGCCCACGGCAGGTGTCGAAACGTACCCGTCGGCTCGGGGGTGGCCAGGATCAAGTGCTCTTGTTGCTCGCGGATGCCGATGCCGGATAGCGCTGAGTAGCGCACGATGTTCTCGAAGCTCGCTCTCTGCTCCTCGGTCGTCAGCGCCTGAAGCACGATGACCGCAACTGGGCACCCCGATTCATCTGAACCTTGGTGGACGACGATACCTGGCGTGCGAAACAGTGGCTGTCCCACCTGCACGCCTTCTACAAACACTCGAGTTGCTGCTTCCATCCCGCACGCTCCGCAGTTGGGCCGTTGTAGGCGCCAACCGAGCCTTCAACTTAGGCAGAGCCGTATCGCATGTCACGTTTTCAGCATATTTTTCTATCCTGAACATAATAACATCTCCTCTCGTAACGGCTCTCGCAACGCATTCCACGGGCCCCCGATGTATACGGAGCCGATGCCCGCTCACCGTCGCAGCTTCCCCTCCGAGCTTCCGTGTGGATGGTTCCAAATCGGGTATTCACACGAGGTTCGACGCGGCGAGGTGCGGCCCTTGAGATACTTCGGCAAAGACCTCGTCATGTTTCGGACCGAGGACCGCGAGCTCGCGGTGCTCGATGCCTCTTGCCCGCACCTCGGCGCACATCTCGGGCACGGCGGCAAGGTCAGGGCCAACGAGATCGAGTGCCCGTTTCACGTCTGGCGATTCGACAGCAATGGGAAGTGCACTGCGGTTCCCTACGCGGCGCATCTTCCACGCAAAGCAGAACTTCGTCGCTGGCACAGCAAAGAGGTCGCGAACCTCGTCATGTGTTGGCATCACCGGGAGGGCTGCGAGCCGCAGTGGGACATCCCCGACGAGATCCCCGAGTGGGCACGAAGGATGGCGTTCGCAACGCTGAATGGACCGACTGGGAGTACGCAGAGTGGACGGTGCGCTCCTGCAACAAAGAGATGAGCGAGAACGCCGTCGACGCCGCGCACTTTCGGTACCTTCACGGCACGAACAACCTCCCTCTCTCGAAAGCGACGTTCGACGGTCCCATGATGCGTGTCTTCTCCGCCGCAGAAATGTAGACTCCGCGCGGTCCGGTCGATGGCTCGATTGAGAGCTTGGCTTTCGGCTTCAGCATGGGAATTGTCCGCTTTAAGGGCATTGTCGAGACACTCAATGTCGGAACCACGACTCCTATTGATGCGGAGCATTGCCACCTCCGGTTCAACCAGCGTTCGGAAGATCGGGGGTGCGGAGGTAACGCGTGCGGTGGGCAAGGCGTTGGTGAACGAGGTGAAGCGACAGGTCGAACAGGACATCCCGATTTGGGAGAACAAGATTCACTTGTGGCAGCCGCTGCTGTGCGAGGGTGACGGACCGATTGCCCCGTATCGACGGTGGGCGGATCACTTTCACGCGTAGGCGATGACGCGGTTGGTTACCGCTGGTACAAGAGCTGAATCACGCCACCGACGCCTCTTCGCGAGGTCCTCACGCGAAGATGAAGCTTTTCCGTGTGGGGGATTTTGCGCTGATTCAGGTCCACGCCGTAGTTCGCGAGCCGTTCGACCTGCCAGGCGAGGGCACGAATGTCTTGTGAGAGCGTGAAGCCTTGCACCTTGGGCGTCTTCATCGCGGCGGCAACGAGGTACGGGTTCGTCATGGACAGGACAGAGACCGGTGCGGCGAGCGATGTCGTTTTGATCGCCGGGAGAGGGGTGTCGGCAGAGGCGCTCTTCGCTCCAAAAATCGAGCTCATCAAGGCACAGAGAAAGCACAGGATGCCGAAGCAACGACACCTACGTTGCGCACTCGCACTCAGCTGAACACTCTTCTTCATCAACCCATCCGAAACTATGCCAGAACCAATTTCTTTAAGCTAGAGGGGTGAGATTCGAACAGAAACGAGCAACCCCTTGCAGTGAAGCTACCGGGTTTGCCTGCCCTTGCAAAGTGATTCCTGCTCATTTTACGTAACGTTTTGGTAAACCCGGCATACGCGGCCCTCGCATCCACAAAGTGAAAAGCCCGGGCGATGCCGGGCTTCAAGCTAAGTATATGAAATAACTCTTAGCTTA
>CAYZDM010000381.1:0-3782 GCA_964476875.1 uncultured Sandaracinaceae bacterium
CTGAGCCCACTCGGGAACCTTGAGGTCCGAGGATCGGGCAGGCTTGGCGCGCTTCTGCGTGGGCGCCTCCGCCTTGCGCGGCTTAGGCGTCGATTTCTTGGGTGCTTGAAGCTCGATCAAAACGGTTTCCTCTTGGGTCGGGGTGAGCGCAGTGCGCCCCCTCCGTTTACCAAGCTTGGCGCGAATCACCAGTGTCGATCCCCGCTCCGCTTCGAGCGTGCATGGGGTCTTGGCGCAAGCCTCCGTCCCGTCGCCGAGCACGACGCGCGCTCCGGAAGGATCGGTCGCCACGTGAACGTTGACGAAGGCCATTGCGGCCAGCTCTTCGGCGGTCGGAATTGGATTGTCTATCGGAACTGGCTCGGCGATTTCCACGGTGCTGTCAGGCGCCGCGATTGCGGGACTCGCTTCCGCCTCGCCACCCTGTCCTGAGCCGGGACCTGTCACCATCCAGGCAATCGCCGCGACATCAAGGGAGACCGATGCCGCCCAAACCCAACGTGGTGTCCTTCTGTGCGGCACGGGAGCCAGGTAGCTCAGGGACGGCGGGCCGAAAGCAGATGGCGGGGTCTTGGCTGTGGCCCTGCTCAAGCGCCCGTCGAGGGCACAGACGATCGCCTCTCCAAGCTCTTCGGTGTCCTGATAGCGGTCATCCGGATCCTTGGCGAGGGCTTTGCGAATGACCAACTCGAGCTCGTGACTCACCTTCGCACGCGGGTTAATCTCGTTGATCGGTGGAAGTTCCGCGAACAAGTGTTGCGTCAACACCCCCATGAACGTATCGCCCTCGAAGGGAACCCGTCCCGCGAGGCACTCGTAAAGGATGATGCCGAGGGCGTAGACGTCGACGCGATGATCCGAGTCTTTCCCGGCCGCCTGCTCCGGTGACATGTACTCTGGCGTACCGAAGATCATGCCGGTCTTGGTGAGCTTTCGTCCGGGCGCCCCGTCGGTTTCGATGTCGCTCATCTTCGCGATGCCGAAGTCGACGATCTTCACAAAGTCATCGACGCCGTCGCGTTTCGTCAGGAAAATGTTCTCGGGTTTGATGTCGCGGTGAACGATCCCCTTGGCGTGTGTCGCGGATAGCGCGCGGCAACACTGAAGCACGATTCCGCACGCGCGGTCCGCATCGACCGTGACGTCTCGGCCGAGCACGTTCGCAAGATCCTCGCCGTCGAGGTACTCCATGACGAAATAGCTGGCGCCGCGCGTCGTCTCTCCGAAGTCAGAAATGTCCACGATGTTCTCGTGGCCGATCCGCGATGCGCTCTTCGCCTCTTGCCGAAAGCGCGCCACGACCTCCGGGCGCCTCGACAGGTCGTCGCGGAGGACCTTGATCGCGACCTGCTTGTCGATGTCGCGATGGAGGCCTTCGTAGACCAGACCCATCCCGCCCTCCCCGATCCGGCGCTTCACAACGTAGCGTCCGGCCAGCACCAGACCGAGGAGCGGATCGTCCGGATTGAGCGGATTGACGCTCATCTGTGACGTCGTCACCAAACGCGTCGCGTCGACGGGGCAGAATACCTCTCCCCCGCCGTAGTCAAGTCTGCAGGCAGGACATACCTTCATAACGGTGAATTCCCGGTGATCTCCCTGAATTCACGGTAGCATCGCGGTCGTTGGAGGGTCAAAGATGGGGCTGGATTCGCACGCACTCGTTGCCAATCGAAAGCACGTTTGATAGGCGCACGCGGTGGGATCAACGGTACGATTGCTCGACGAGACGCTGATCGACCAGATCGCCGCGGGCGAGGTGATCGAGCGACCAGCTAGTCTCGTCAAGGAGCTCCTGGAGAACGCGATCGACGCACGTGCGACCGCGATTACCGTGTCATTGGAAGACGGGGGACGGGGTCAGGTTCGTGTCACGGACGACGGAATCGGCATGTCCCCCGAGGATGCGACGCTCTGCATCGAACGGCACGCCACGAGCAAGATCCGCGCGTTTGACGACCTGCTCCACGTCTCGACGCTCGGATTTCGTGGAGAGGCACTCCCCTCGATCGGCTCGGTCTCCAAGATGACAATTACCACCCGTCCCAAAGCCGACCTAGAGGGCACTCGAGTGACGGTCGAGGGCGGGAAGCTGCGCGACGTGTCCCCGGCGGGCTGCCCACCGGGAACCTCCGTGGAGGTCAACGATCTGTTCTACAATGTTCCCGCGCGAAAGAAGTTCCTTCGGGCACGCCAGACCGAAACCTCGAAGATTTTCGAAGTTTGCCAACGAGTGGCCTTGAGTCATCCCGAGCTGCGTTTGCTGGTGACTTCGGATGGGCGAACCGCAAGGCAATATCTGCCTGCCGCGGACCTCGCGGAGAGGGCCTACCAGATCTTCGGAGAGGTGGCCTTGGAGGCTATTCATGCTGAACGCGGCAGCGTGGTTCTCGATGCTGTGCTGGCGCCGATCGAACTGGCTCGCGTCGGAGCCCGGCACTTGTTTCTGTTCGTGAACGGGCGCCCGGTGGTCGACCGTGCGCTCGCGCGCGCGGTCGCGTTCGCTTATGGCGAACGACTGCCTCCGGGGCACTACCCGCGTGGCGTGGTCGCCCTTCAACTCCCAGGCGAGGACGTCGACGTCAACGCGCACCCGCAGAAGACCGAGGTGCGGTTCAAGCAGCCCGCTCAGCTCGTCGATTTAGTGACCCGCATGCTTGCCGCTCGGCTTCCTGCCGCGCTCACCGGCGACGCATACTGGGAGGCCCGGATCGGGGCACCTGGCCCGCGACAGACCGAGGGCGCGCGAACGGCCGAGGAACTCACGGCAACTGGCGCCGCCGCGGTGGCCGAGGGCCGCTCGTCGTATGAGACGCGTCATCCCAACGGCCTTCGGTTCGTCGCACAGGTCCGTGGGCGAGCGCTGATCTGCGAGTCCAGTGATCAGGTTCTGGTCATCGACCGCGAGCTAGCCGATGCACTGGTGCGTTACGACGCGCTTCGCGATTCTCACGGCTCTGGATCGCTTGCCCGTCAACACCTCTTGTTCCCCGATCGGATCGAGATCGGCCGCGACAGGGAAGCGGTGCTCGTGCCACACGAAGCATTCTTGCGTTCTCTTGGCTTCGATTGGTCTGCGCTCGGCGAGGGTTCGTACGTGGTGCGGGCGATCCCGGCGCTCGCCGCGGACGCCCGAGCAACCGATCTGCTCGCCGACGTACTCGACACACTCGAACACGGCGACGGGAACGATCCTACAGAGGGTGCGCTTCGTGCCCTCGCGAGGCGCGCCGCCGCGCCCAACGGTGAACCACTCGACGATGCGGCTGCCCTGCGAATCGTCACGATGCTTCGACCTGACAGCGAGACCCACCGGCCCTGCGTCATCGCCCGCGTACCGCTGCCACGAGGCGGCGCCGGGAACGACGATGGCTGATACGCGGCAGCCGCTTCTAGTGGTCGCCGGGCCGACGGCCACCGGCAAAACCGCTGCGGCGGTCGAGTTGGCACGCCAGCTCGATGGCGAGCTCGTGGGCGCCGACAGCGTCCAGGTCTATCGGGGCTTCGACATCGGCTCCGCGAAACCCACATCGAAGGACCTCGGCGGCCTCCCCCATCATCTCCTTGACGTGTTCGACCCCGACGAAAACGTCGACGCCGTCGCCTACGCCGAGCTCGCGGATACCGCGATCCGCGGCATTCGCGCCCGAGGTCATCTTCCAATCTTGGTGGGCGGCACAGGGCTTTGGATCCGGGCGCTCGTGCGCGGACTCGTCGATGTTCCGCCCGTCGATCCCGATGTCAGGCAGCGGCTGGAGCACGAGGCCTCGACCGAAGGTGGG
>CAYZDM010000382.1:0-3774 GCA_964476875.1 uncultured Sandaracinaceae bacterium
CCTACGCTCTTGAGAACGAGCGGCCCGCCGATGGCGAGGGCGCTCCTCACCACCGGATTCATACTGCGGGCGAGATTGGTGTGAATCACCCCCGGGTGGACGCTGTTGGCCGTCTTGCCCGTGCCCTCGAACCGCTTCGCCAGGTGCCTGGCGAACAGCAGATTCGCCAGCTTGGACTGCCCGTAGTTCGCCCACGCGCCGTACTCGCGCTCCCCACTGAGGTTGTCGAACTGGATGCCCTCTTTTGGAGCACCGTTGTGCGCGTCGCTGCTCACCACGACGACACGTCCTTTGTCAGCGAGGCTATCGAGCAGCGAAGTCACGAGGATGAAGTGGCCGATGTGGTTGGTGAAGAACTGAAGCTCGTAGCCGAACTTCTGATTGAGCGTAGGCAACGCCATGATCCCGGCGTTGCAAATGATCGCATCCAATGGGCGTCCGAGCGCGATGACCTGATCGGCGCAGGCCTTGACGGACGCTGGCTCTGACAGCTCGCACGCGACCGGCGTCGTTTCGCCCCCGACCTCATCACAGGCCGCCTTGGCCTTGTCGACGGTCCGCGCCGCGGCGATGACGTGCGCGCCCCGCATGGTGAGAACCCTTAGGGTCTCTTTGCCGATGCCGGAGTTGCAACCGGTGAGCAAGATCGTGCGTCCAGTGAGGTCGAGCCCCTCGGTCACAACCGTTGCCGTGCTGCCGTAGCCAAAGCCACTCGGCCCCTTGCCTTTGAACATCGAAATCAGAGACATCGCATCACTCTCCTATGGAAGCTGGGCACCCCAGATTTGTAGGACCGCTCAGAGGACTGTACAGGGCCGTCGCCGATTCGTGGCGAGGGCGCGCTACTCGGCGAGCTTGTCGCAGGTCATGTTGCTGTTGCTCGAGATTGGGGTGATGGCGACGAAGCCGTTGAAGAAGGCTTCGATGTCGTTCGGGGGGTTCTCGACGGTCGATTCGCAGTCCTGATCGCCATCGGGAAGGTTCCATCCATTCGGATTGTCGGGCGCGAGCGGGACGTCCAGTTGGCCCCGAATCGTACCCGTGTCGCAACTCGGGATGTTGATGCTGGTGATAGTCTCGGCGGAGACACTCCCCGCGAGCAGCGCTGCCCGGTTGTCCTCCAGCCACTCGAGCACTTCGACGACCCCCGCCGGATAGTCATCGGTCTCGCCTTTCCCTTGCGAGGACGCCAACGCCGGCACGCCCGAACATGCCGCGGTCTTTGCCGCGCCGACCGTACCTGACGTGTCGGAGAGCAAGCCGATGCTACTTCCGCCGATTTTCACGCTTCCGACGTTCTGCCCCGCATTGATGCCAGAGAGAACGACGTGTGGCGGCTGATCGGGATAAAGGTTCTCCAGCGCGTAGAGCACCGAGTCAGCCGGAAAGCCGACCACGGCCGTTGCAGGGTACCCGCTTGCTGTCATCGTCTCGCTGGCTTCAAGGGGGGGAGGCGTAGGCGTCGTCTGATCGCCGCTGCTGCTTTGATTCGTGGCGGGTGCGGACACGACGAGCTCGTTCATCGGGTCGTCGCGCAGGGCTTCCACGACTGCATCGATGCCGGGCGCCCCGACTCCATCGTCGTTGGTGACGAGAATTCGTAGAACGGGGTCACCACCGGTCCCGCCAGTGCCAGCCGTGCCGCCGGTCCCAGCCGTGCCGCCGGTGCCACCCGTCCCTTCACTGCTGCTGTCGCAACCAAACAGCGCGACCGCTAGGCCGAAGGTGAGAAAAAGAATCGCCTGAAGTCGAGGGCTTCGAATCATGGGCGCGATACTAGAAACAAGGTCGCTAACGCGCAATAGGGCTCAAGTGCGCAGATGCACGTTTCCACGCTAATTCCGGGAAATCACGCCGCTCAGTCAGGTCATCTCTGAGCGTATCGCCGAGAGACCTTGCTTCATCCAACCCTTGAAGAGAGGGACGATCAGCAGGACAAAGGGATACGCCAGCGGCGACTTGAGCTCGAACACGTAGTTCCAGTCGATGCGTGTACCGCCGTCGACTTCGGCGAAGTCCCAAGCGCCCGTACCACTGCGAACCAGGAATGAGAACGGTGGCTTGACGCCTTTGGTCCAGCGGTACCGATGCTTGGCGGGAGGGTCGTAGTCGAGGATGACCTCGTCGAGCACCGCCCCATCCGTCATCGTGATGCGACGCCAGGAACCCTCCGCAAGGGCCTGCCCTTCGAACATCTCGGCCTTAGCGATGCCTGCGATTAACCCGCGAGGGCGCAGGGTGCGCTCATACGTGCGGTTGTCGCATGCGGACGCGAAGACTTCTGCTCTTGGTCGGGGAACGATGATTGAAGCGCCGGTCGAGATATTCATGACAGTTGGCCACCGTATCACGGAGAATGGTGGGTTGCTCTCCCCTCGAGAAACGGTTTGGAAACAAGCCTGGGGCTAGCCGTTGCCCGGTCGCCCTCGGCACGGTAGAACCCATACGAATTCATGAAACAAAAAGCAAAACTCGAATACGACAACACGTCCTACGAGATGCCGATTGTCGAAGGCACGTACGCCGAACGCGGCATCGACATTCGCAGCATGCGGAAGGACACCGGCCTCATCACCCTCGACTCCGGCTTCATGAACACGGGAGCGACGAAGAGTCAGATCACATACATCAGCGGCGAAGAGGGCATCCTGCTGTACCGCGGCTACCCAATCGAGCAGCTTGCGGAGCATTCCTCGTTCGTCGAGACGAGCTACTTGCTGATCTACGGAGATCTGCCCACGAGCACGCAACTCGAAGAGTTTTCTACGCTCCTCACTTACCACAGCATGCTGCACGAAGACATGCGCCATCTGTTCGACGGGTTCCCTTCGCACGCGCATCCAATGGCTATTCTCTCCGCCATGGTTAGCGCGCTGTCCGCGTACTACCCGGACAGTATCGAGCCGGACTCGCACAACCAGCAACACATCGCGCGACTGCTCTCGAAGCTTCGCACCATTGCGGCATTCAGCTTTCAGAAGGGGCAGGGACGCCCGGTCGCGTACCCGAAGAACAGTCTCGACTACTGCGGCAACTTCCTACACATGATGTTCGCGCATCCCGCGGAGCCGACCTACCTGCCGGATCCAGAGTTGGTGAAAGCACTCAACGTGCTGCTGATTCTCCACGCCGACCACGAACAGAACTGTTCGACCTCGACCGTCCGTTTGGTGGGCTCGAGTCAGGCCAACCTCTATGCCGCGATCAGCGCTGGTATTTCCGCGCTCTGGGGCCCGTTGCACGGCGGCGCCAACCAGGCGGTCATCGAGATGCTCAAGGAGATCCGCGACGAGGGCGGCGACTGCACCGGCTTCATGGAGCAAGTCAAGAACCGAGAGCGGCGACTGATGGGGTTTGGACACCGCGTCTACAAGAACTTCGACCCGCGCGCGATCATCCTCAAGAAGTACGCGGACCACTTGCTGTCGCACCTCAAGATCGAGGACGAGCTCTTCGACGTCGCACGTAGCCTCGAAGAGGTCGCGCTATCCGACGATTACTTCATCGAGCGAAAGTTGTACCCGAACGTCGATTTCTACAGCGGCATCATCTATCGCGCGATGGGCATCCCAACCGAGATGTTCACCGTACTTTTCGCGCTGGGCCGAATCCCTGGCTGGATCGCCCATTGGAAAGAAATGATGGAAGATCCGGACGTACGCATCGGGCGCCCACGCCAGATCTACACGGGTGCCACCGCACGTGACTACACCCCGCGAGCGACCCGTCGGCCCCCCCCCTAGGGCGTTCCACGATGGGCGAGCCTTTCAAATC
>CAYZDM010000383.1:0-3766 GCA_964476875.1 uncultured Sandaracinaceae bacterium
AGGTCGAGCAAAGTCAGCCTCGTTCGGACGGTCTTGGTTGCTGGCGACGACGGCACGGGCGCCGCGAGCTCGCCCAAGCCCAAGCGAACCCCATAAGGTTGGTTCGCGCTTCGCCTGGCCTCCGCGGAAGACCGCAACCCATCGATTAGCAGATCGGCACAAAGGAGGGCGGTCGCACCCGGCTCATGATTCGCACCGGCTTCGCTGACGACGAAGGGTTGGGCCAGAGCGGCCACAGCGACCACGATCAGGGCAATCAATCTACGGGCACCTTCGGATTGAATCATGAGCAACCTCCTGTTCTTTAGCGACTATCCCGCCAAGTCATAGCGTCGGCAATACAGATAGTTCGGAGCGTTTGCGTAGAAAATATCTACATTATCGAAAACGGATCCGACTCACGTTGGCCAGAAAGCGAAAACTTCACACAACATCGCCAACCCGATGGCCGATAAGCGCGGCTTCCGTTTGGGCGAGTCATCTCGCGCCTCTTAGCCCATCGGGCTCATGGTGAGGGCCCAATTGCGCGGTACCAAATGTTGTGTCGCTTGGTGTGCCACGCCGGCAGGGCCTTTGTTTCTACTACGCTCTCCCGGTACGGTTCTCGAATGCCGGCAGTCGCTCGCCCCTCGACCCACTTCGTCCGACCGATGGTCCGCGCGCTTGCCGCGGCGGGGGTCGACGTCGATCGCTTCCTGGAGCGGCAGGGTCTCACCGGCGATCACCCACGCCGCATCCCGGCCGACGGAGTCGTCGAAGCGTGGAAGGCCGCTACTGCGATCACCGGAGATCCCGCCATTGGAATCCGTGCGGCGCTCGTGCTCAGCCCGGGTGATTTCGGCGTGCTCGAGTACGCTGCCCGCTCGAGTTCCTCGCTTCGCGAAGCCTTCGAGCGCGTCAGTCGCTACCACGAACTGTTGAACGACCGCGCTGCGCTCGAATTTCACGATGACGCAGACACCACACTCCTGCTCGGTTTCTCTGAGCCAAGCGCGTTCCGCCGCTGGACCGGTCGAACGCCGTGTAAACAGAGCGAGCAAGCCTCTCGCTCGGCCGCAGACAGATCTGGCCACGAAGGTCCCCATCCGCGGCGCTCGGGTCACTGCGCGACGGCGATCCTGTAGGCACGATCGCTCCCATGCACACCCCGAACCCCCTATCCGAGTCCGACCCGAAGAGCAGCAAATCCAGCGCGACCGCGGGCCGCATGCGCTGGGTCGCCGTCGCCGCCGCGCTGCTCTGCACGCTTCTCGCTCCGATCCAATCCATGATTTGGAACGGGACCGAGGCGCCCTCGTGGATCCTGCAACTCGCTCCCTTGTTCGGGGATGCGGTCGCCTCCTCGACAAGTCCCGTCGATCAACCGTCCGCGATCTATTTCACCTTCGGAAGGTTGCTCCTTCTCTCGTACGCGGGGCTACTCGCGAGTCTCTGGTGGACGCCTATCGATTCACCGAAAGCGCTGCGCCGCGGGTTCGGGATCGCGCTCGGCATCGCGTTCTTCGGCGACGGTCTCGCGTATGGACTCAGCGAGTGGTTCGGCCCGGCGCTCCGTGGACTCGGTTTCTGGAAGATCGAAGTTCCCGCACTCGCCGCCGCGCTGCTTCTCGGAACGGCCATTGGCATTCGGTGTCTCCGTGTGAACGGTGTCCGGGCGAAACGCCCCGGTCGATCGAGTGATCTCTTGCTCGCCTTCGCGATGCCCCTCGCACTGATCTGTGTCGCCGCGATCCGGTACATGCCACACGGTCTGCTCATCCCGCTCGCCTGGGGCATCGCGCTGCGCCCGCGCGCGGTGTCGGAGCCCGCGCGAGCGGCAGCGATCGCGCGGAGGATCGGCATCGCCACCGCCGCGAGCGCAATCGGAGTCGTCGCGCTCGTCGCCGTTGCGCTCCCATATCGTCCAATCGACATCCTTGGCCTGTCCGTCCAGCCTTTTTCGCTGGACTTGGCTACACCCCTTCGTGATTTACGGGTCCATATCTTCAATACCGGCGCGAATCGGATGTCTTCACTGTTAGTCGGTCCAAACCCGCCATGGCGCGCCGTCCCGGCCTTCGTCATCGAACATCCGACACGCGGCCTCATCGTCTTCGATCTGGGATTGTCCGAGGAGGTGGCCGAACACGGAGAGGCCGCGATACCCGCGCCGGTCGGCTGGCTGATGGAGAGTCGAGGTCGTCCGGGGTTCACGCTCGACGCGCAGATGCGCGACGCCGGCCTCGATCCGGCAGAGGTCACTACGATCATCATTTCTCATCTCCATGGCGACCATCTTGGGGTCGCAGGATCGTTCAGGCACGCGCGCTTCTGGGCGGGTCGCGATACGCGACACGTGATAACAGGCGATGGCTCGCCCTTTCGAGGAGGCCCTCCTCCCAATTGGAGCGAGTTCGATTTCGGAACGAACCTTCGGCCGCTCGGCCCCTTCGGCGCGGCGATCGACCTGCTCGGTGACGGCAGCGTGCTGGTCCTACGAGGTGGTGGCCATTCCCCCGAAGGCGTGATGGCGCTCGTGAATCTCCCCTCGGGGCCGGTGCTCCTCACCGGTGACGCCGTGGTGCATCACGACTGGCTCGAGTCGACCGATGTCGAACGCATCGCCACGGATCCGCAGCGCGCCGCCACCTTGCGCAACCAGATCCGCACGCTCCGTGATTTGGGCGACGCGTTGATTCTCCCGGGCCATGATCTGCGGCGCCTCGGAGAGCCACGGCCAGACCTAGTTCTTCATGCTCCGGAGCGCTTTCTATCGACGGCGTGGCCAATCGAAGTCCGCTAGCGAAGGGGGGAAGCGTCCCGGCGCTTAGCTCTCTTAGCCTATCGGGCTCATGTTGAGGGTGAGGGCCCAATTGCGCAGAACTAGCTTGTTATGTCGCGTGGGGCCTCGCGCGGAGAGGGCGTTTGCTCCTGCTAGGCTTCTGGATTCCGACATCCGGCGCTCAGGGCCTAAGTGCCCTGATTGAGAGCAAGACTCCACGACCGCAGGAGAAGGACAATGGACGCATCAGAACAGCCACAAATGATCGTACTAGTGGTCGGAGCCACGGGCATGACTGGGCAGCTTCTGGTGGAGCGGCTGCTCGCCAAGAACCACAAGGTTCGCGTAGTCGTCCGCTCGTCTCACAAACTCTCCTCCGAGGTTTTGGAAAACCCAAACACCACCGTCATAGAGGCCAGCGTTCTCGATTTGACTGATGAGGAAATGGCCGCGCACGTAAAGGGTTGTGACGCTGTTGTCTCGTGCTTGGGGCATGTCGTGACGTTCAAAGGAATGTTCGGGGAGCCGAAAAGGCTGTGCACAGACGCAACACGACGGCTATGCCGCGCAATCGAAGAGAATGGCTCTGCCAGACGCACCAAGTTCATTCTCATGAACACCGTGGGGGTCCAAAATCCCGATCTCGACGAGAAGAGGACCTGGATTGACCGCGGAGTCCTCGTTCTGTTGCGTCACACTCTGCCTCCAGCCAAGGATAATGAAACTGCCGCGGAGCATTTACACCGGCATGTGACGACAGAGAACAGCCACGTGGAATGGTGCAGCGTCCGTCCGGACTCGCTAATCAACGCTGGGGTTTCTCCCTACGACATCAAAGAGTCCCCAAGCACGGGGATCTTTACTGGCCGTCCTACGGCGCGAGCCAATGTCGCCCACTTCATGACGGAGCTGATCGAGAATGCGGAGATATGGAACACATGGAAATTCAGGATGCCGGTCATCATGAACTCGGAGAAGAAAACCCCAGCCGAGGCGTAGGGCAAT
>CAYZDM010000384.1:0-3762 GCA_964476875.1 uncultured Sandaracinaceae bacterium
ACTGCTGCGGTATGGGCGGCAGGTCCGCTACCGATGATCAAGACTCGATGGCTCATGAAACTCCTTTTGAGGCCCGGGTTATGCATACCCGCAGCCGGGCACGCAACCCCTATCCGATCACATCGGACACGTGTGCCCCGATGGCAAGGGAGGCCGTAAGCCCTGGAGATTCGATGCCAATCAGGTGCACCATCCCCGGTTGCGATGCCGGGTTGGCGATGACGAAGTCCGCGAATCCGCCGCCAGGCCCGACGAGCTTCGGGCGAATACCACTATAGTCCGGCGTCAAGTGCTCCGTCCGGATCGCCGGCAGGTAGCGCGCCACCGCTTCGGCGAAACGCTGGGCCCGGGACTCGTCGACGGAGTAATCGATGGTGTCGATGAACTCCGCATCGGGTCCAGCGCGGCGTGATCCAGAGATGTCGGCCGTGATGTGCACCCCCAATCCGCCTCCTGCCGGCAGTGGATAGATCAAGCTGTTGCGCGTCGGCGGCGCGTCGGCTCCGAGCGCGAAATATGATCCCTTGCAAGGGTAGAGGCGCCACGGGGTCTCCGCCTCAGACAGCCCCGATTTCGCTACCACGTCCAGCGCGGAGAGGCCGGCCGCGTTGACGACGCGCGTGGTAGCCAGTTCCGTCTCGCTTCCCCTGGTGTCGGTGGTCCGGACGATCCAACCGTCCCCCGAGCGCTCAATCGAGTCGACTCCGGTGTGGTACACGATGGCCCCATCGGATTCTCTGATCTCACGGACGAGGCTCGCAATGTATTCGTGAACGTCAACGACTCCGGAGGTTGGCGAGTGCAGGGCCAGCGCGCAGCGTAGTTCAGGCTCTTGCCGCGTCGCCTCGTCCCCCGTCATCAACCGAAGCTCTCCCGCGCCGACCTCTTGGGCGTGAGCCGCGATCGCACGAAGCCGCTTCTCGTCTTGCGGGCTCGTCGCGACGATCAGCTTGCCGGTGTGCCTGTGTGGCACGTCGTGTGTTTCACACCATTGGTAGAGAAGGCGGTTCCCCTCGATGCACATCCGCGTCTTGAGCGACTCGCCCGGGTAGTAGATGCCCGCGTGAACTACTCCGCTGTTTCGGCTGGAAATCTCTCGACCGGGCCCGACGTCGCGCTCGATCACGACGACCGAGTCCAGCCTGCGTGAAAGCGCGTGCGCACAGGCGAGGCCCACCACCCCGGCCCCCACTACGACTGCATCAACCTGCTCGGACACCATCGTCCTCCTAGAACGCCAACGGGTCGACCCGCTGAACGGGGAGTTCGACCGACAGTTGTGGCATAGGCAAGTCGCGTTGCTGCCGGTACGCCTCGTAGTTCATCAAGACCTTGCGAACGTACCGATGCGTTTGGCTGAATGGAATCCGCTCCAACAAGACGTCCAACGGCGTTCCCTCGGCGCTTTCCTGCATCCAACGTCGGACGTTGTGTGGTCCGCCGTTGTAGGCAGCGATGGCAAGCGGAAGGTGTCCGTCAAACCGATCGATCAGGGAGCTCAGGTACCAGGCGGCAAACTCGAGGTTGAGTCTAGGGTCGAGAAGGTCCGCCGGCGTGAAATCATCGTGCCCCAGGGCGTGTGCGATCAGCTGACCGGTGCGTGGCATGATCTGCATGAGACCGACGGCGCCCGCGTACGAAACGATGTGCTTCTGGTACGCACTCTCGACGCGCATGACCGCAAGCAGAACGTTCGGGTCGAGCCCGTGTCGATTGGCCGCGGGGACCACGAGCCATTCGTAGGCACGCGGAAGCGTATCGATAAACTCCGAACCCAGAAAACCGCCGGCCGTGCCCATGTCACCGAGGGCAGCCGCCACCGCTGCGATCGTCGAGCGGTCTTGCTCGGAGAGTTGCAACCGCGCAGCACGCACGTCGCTAGCCACAGCCTCGTGTGTTCTGCCCTCGGCGCGCGCCACGCAGGTCAACCCAGCCCTGGCGATGGGTCTTCCGAGGGCATGCCGCCAGGTGAGATAGGTCTCGAACAGCTCCGCCGTGGCAGCGTCCCGCTCTCCCACCCGCAGCAGAGTCGCCGCGCGAGCGATCCACGGATAGCTGTCCAGGTGAGCCTCACCAATCTTACCCAACCGTTCCGCGAGCGCCCCGTCGGACGTGCGAGGAGGGTTCGGCGCCTTCTTCTGCTCGCCCTTGGAAAGCCCCTCCTGACCGGAGCTCTTGGCGCCTCGTTCCACTCGATCGAGGCCGTTCGCTGACCACAGCGCATAGTACCGGTCGCCGCTGAGCTCCGCGGTCGCTTTCGCTTCGGCGAAGAAAAGGGCCGCCTCCGTGACCCGATCGGCGCGTTCGTGCGAGCGCGCGAGATGATAGAGGGCGGCGGCTCGATGAGCGGACGTTGATCGCTTGGCGATGGTTTCTAGGAGGACGATGACCAGGTCTTCGGTATCTACTCCGGCGCCGGCCATCGCGGCTTCGAAGAGGACGGCTGACGGTGTCCCAGCCCGCGTGGTGAGGGTGGCGAGAATGCCGTTGGCCTCTTCCGTCAGCCCCGCTGCGGACGCAACTCGCAGGAGGTCGATGAGTTGATTCGACGAGATCGACGCATTGGCGCGTCCGGCTCGCATTCTCGTGAGTGTGCGGAGGGCTTGTTCGGGGTCGCGCGCGCCGGCGACTTCCGCCATTTCGTTCGCACGGTGTTCGATGTGGCGCGCGGTTGCAGCGTCCTCGATCGGGAAGAGCTGAGCGGTGCGCAGATAGGTTTCGGCAGCCTTCCAACGGCCCTCGTTGCGCGCGAGCCGACCGGCGAGGTAGTGGACCTCGGCGTGCTGTGATCCGGTGAGTGGGGTGTCGAGAAGATCCGCGATCGTTGTCTTGGCAACTGGAAGTGGGCCGGTGCGCACCAGTCGACGCGCCCGCCGAATGTGTTCTTCGTCGGTGATGGTCGGCGACTCGTGGCCTAGCGTCGCCAGTCGAGTGATTTCTGATTCTGCCCAAGGCGCGATGCGGGTGCCGGGATGGTCGATTCGGACCGCGTGCATGGCCGCGATCGCTTCATCGTAGCGCCCCTGTCGAAGTAAATGCTGAGCGTGTTCGAACAGAAGCTCGGAGCGGTTCGGGACTGAGGGGTAGGTCCGCAGCAGTTCCTCTAGGGCCTGATTGGCGCCTGCGTCGTTCGCCCGCAGCAAGGCGATCACGCGACCGGTGCTCGCGGACACTCTGAGCGATTCATGCGGGCTTTGCGCGGCCTCCTCGAAGAACTCGATGGCTCGATCCGGTTGGCCACGAAGGAGCTCGAGCCGTGCGGACCGAAGGGCGATGTGGTCGCTGATCCTCGCAAGTCCGCGATGGGCCAGATCGAGGTGTAGGCGAGCCCCCTCGTAGTTGGCCGCCGTGATCTCTTCCATCGCGGCACGGTAGGCTCGGATCGCGCGCTCCTCCGTGGGTTGCGGGGTTTCCGCTGGAGCCGCGTAGGCGTAGGGCCCACACATCGGAACTCGCCATTGAACTAGGCTGATGGGCGCGACACTCACTTGGGGTTGGTCGGCGACGCACATCGGCACATCAGGCGATGCGTAGGCGGGTGTAAACGGCGATGCGACGAGCACTGCCGCGAACACGAATGCAATGAGTTCGCGATGAGCCAAGCTCCCTACAAGATTGCAAATTTGTGAGGTTAGACGCAAAGATTGAGTTGCAGGCACGCCTCTTTATACGTATTCGACGCGCCTGCGCGTCATTCCTGCAAAGCATCGGCGCTTGGAGGCTCCTCGGTCGCCTCGATCTCGACGGCGGAGTCTTCGACGG
>CAYZDM010000385.1:0-3761 GCA_964476875.1 uncultured Sandaracinaceae bacterium
AGAGCCGGTTGATGCGCGGGAACACCATGTCGTCCGCGCCGATCATCAGCGGGATGAGGTAGTTGCCGAAGGCGGCGATCAGCATGGGCATCGCGACCCAGAATATCATGATGGTGCCGTGGTTCGTGACCAGGGCGTTGTACTCGCCCTGAGATACCATGCCGTAGCCCGGAACGGCCTCGCCGGGAAAGGCGAGCTGCATGCGGAATGCGTAAGACATGAAACCGCCGATCAACGCCATCGCAATGCCAGTAAACATGTACTGCATCCCGATGATCTTGTGGTCGGTGGAGAAGACGTACTTGCTCCAGAAGCTCTGCTCGTGGTGCGCGTCGTGTGCGTGCGCGCCGTGTGTCTCTACTGTGCCTGCTTCAGCCATGTCTATTCCATTCGGCGGGAAGCGAGCTTGCCCGCGCCGCCCTGCGACATCCAAGCCGCATGTTCCTCAGGGGTTTCGACGATGATGCGCGCGCCCATGAGGCCGTGCCCGATTCCGCACATCTCCGCGCACTGAATGTCGTACTCGCCGGGCAACGTGGGCCTGAACCAGCCCTTGAGCACACGGCCTGGGATTGCGTCCTGCTTCAGGCGGAACACCGGGACGGAGAAGTCGTGAAGGACGTCCTTCGAGATGAGCTCGTAGTTATAGGTCACGCCCTCTTCCACGTGCAGCTCGTTGGACGTGGTGATGTCGTCGTCCGTGTCGAGCTCGTTGTCAGGGCCGGGATGAACGAAGTTCCAAGCCCACTGCTGCGCGATGATGCGAACCGTGGTGTCCGGTTCGGGAAGACGCTGCTTGATGTTGTACCAAACCATGATGGCCATGAAGACGATGACCAGATCGCAGACGATGATCGCCGCGTGTGGATACGTGATCCACCGCTTTAGGTCCTTCTCTTCTCCCGTCACGTACTGCGCGCGGTGGCCGTCCCTCTCACGAAATCGAAAGATGAGAAAGAAGAACGCCGCGTACGCCAGAAGTGCCCAAAAGCCTACGAACACCGCGACCAGCGCGATCAGCGAATCGATGTCTCCGGCGAAGGATGAACCCACCGGCACCGCAGAGCCAATCAGGTAATCCCCGAGCGGCTCGAAAATCTTTTTGATGAAGTCGTAGATTCCTTGAAGCATTCGATCCTCTACACGTTCAGTTCAGGATGAAGGCGAAAACGACACCGATGAAGGCCGCACCGCCGACCATGGTCCACTTCCACCAGAAGTACGCCTCACTGTCAGGGTCCCGCGTTTTACCAGCCATCTATCAAACCCTCACAGCCTACTCAGACAAGGTCCCAATGTACGCGATCACATCTTTCATCGCCTGGTCCGTCGGCAGCGTCATCGAGAACGGTCGCATCTTCGCACCAGTGATGTCGCCCTCTTGGGTGCCACGCGCCCCGGACTTGAAGTTCTGCAGCTGCGTCAGCAAGTACCAGTCGCTTGCTCCTGCCAGAGGCGGACCAAACTCGACGATGTTGCCCTTGGCGTCGGCCCCGTGGCACAGCACGCAAGTGGCGAAGTAGATTTTGCCCGTTTCCGGGTTGCCGCCCTCGAGAGTGGCCGCCGGATTAGTTCGGGGCATGCTGGCGACGTACTCGGCGATGATGTCGACCTTCGCGTCCGTGTCCATGGCCTTCGCCATGGGCATCATGCGTTTGCCGGCCATGTCGTCGATTTGCCAGCCACGCATACCCTGCTTGAACTTGCGTAGCTGCGCTTTGACATACCAGCGCTCGAGGCCTGCGATAGCCGGCGCGGCCAGTTTCTGATTGCCTTCGCCCTCGGCTCCATGGCACTGCACGCAGCCGTCGTAGAGGTCTTGGCTGTAGCTCAGGCTTGCCGTGTCAGGAGGCGGGCTCTGGCACGCCGCCAATAGAAGCGACGAGGCCAATACCAGGCTCATCACCGCAGTAGTGCGTACGTCGGTCATCATCCGCCCTCCCCGAGCGACTTGAGGTAGGCCACGAGCGCCTCGAGTTCCTGCTCTGGGAAATTGTAAGGCGGCATCGTCTTACCGTAGCCCTGAACCACCTGATCCCAGGAGTTCGAGATCGAGTTGACGAGGTACGCCTCGTCGGCGGTTACGGTCTCACCGCCGACCAAGGCGCGCTCCTTGCCGTAAAGGCCCTTCCAGTTCGGGCACGGCTGCTGCTTTTCGCCGTCCACCGAGTGGCACGCCAAGCAGCCCTTGCTGTTGCTGAGCTTCTGCCCCCAACAAGCCATCGGGTCTGCCGCACCGGCACACTCGGGCGGCATCGTGACCTCACCGGTGGCAATCGGCGCCGCTCCCTTGAAGGACCAGCCGTTCAACGCGGACTCGTCTTCAGACGGCTCGGGGGCAAGCGCCGGAAAGTCTGCACGGGGCTTCGCTGCATATTCTGCCATGGCCTGATCGATAGGCATCGCACCATCTTGGAGCTGCGCCTCCTGCCTGCGCAGCATGATGTCCCGCTCATCGTCCGCATGCGGCGCCCGCGCGGAGTCAACCTGGCCGCAACCCGCCGCAATCATCATCAGCGCCGAAACGGCGGCGAAGACGCGGAGGGCTACAAGTCGTGTGTTCTGCTTCGTACTCATCCGTGCACGCTCAGTATATCTGGTGGAGGTGAAGGCTCCGCTGAAGCCGTGGATCGCCAACCGGCAACAACGGGACCCTCCCGAGCTGCCAAAACACATACCAAAAGAAGACGCCACCCACGAACATCAGCGCACCGATGTCGGCCAGCTGAACGTGGAAGGCCCCCGCTTGCGGAAGAATGAACCAGTAGATGTCCACGACGTGCATCAGGATCACCCAGAAACACATCACCTGGAGCCATCGAAGGTTGCGCTTCTGAACACGCGAAATGAGTAGAATGAACGGCGCCACGAAGTGGCCGAAGATCAGCAGGTAGGTCACGAACTGCCATCCGCCCTCCCAGCGCTTCATGAACCAGGTCGCTTCCTCCGGAATGCCCGCGTACCAAATCAGCATCCACTGCGAAAAATGCACGTAGCTCCAGAAACACACGAAGCCGAACATCAGGCGGCTGAGGTCGTGGAAGTGCTCGATGTTGATCCCTTCGCCGACGAGACCGCGCTTGTAGAGGCTCAGGCCAATCAGGATGGTCAGGGCCAAGATGGAGACCGCCGAACCGGCAAAGATGATCACCCCGAAGATCGTCGAGAACCAAGCCGCCTCGAGCGACATCAGCCAGTCGAACGCAGCGAAGGTCAGCGTCAGCGCGAAAATGATGAGAGATGGCGCCGCCAAGCGTTGCATCCGCGCGGTGTGCTTCGGGTCGTGGTCCTGGTCCTGTCGCCTCGACCAGCCAAAGTACATCACCGCGAGCAGCGACCAAATGAGCACGTATGCGAGCGAGCGAGCGGCCCAGCCCTTGGTGTTCAAATACCCAGTCTTCTGAGCGAGAATCTCGTGGTGCAGCGCGGTTTCCTGAGCGGTGTGGCCGTGCTCCTCTTCGTGGGCTGCGTCGTGCATATCGGCCCCGGTCCCGTCGCCGGTTTCCTGTGCGAACGCGACGCTCGTGCCCAGCTCCAACGCGCCGTGTTCGTCGGATTCCGAGTCTGAGCCTGAATCGGAGTCCGAGCCGGTGTCCGAGTCGCCGTGTTCCTCGCCGTGATCATCGTGGGCGGACACGCTCTGCCACTCGCTGTAGATGTCGATCTTCCCGAAGTAGACGCCGCCAATGAACGGTAGTGCGAGGAGCGCCACGACGGGCGCACCAGACATGATGACCTCAATGATTCGTGGCGAGGACACA
>CAYZDM010000386.1:0-3747 GCA_964476875.1 uncultured Sandaracinaceae bacterium
GCGCAAAATGGCGACCGAGGGTATCCTTCGTGAGCTCAAGCGCCGACGTCACTACATGAAGCCGTCGATCAAGAAGCGGAAGAAGTCCGCTGAGGCCGCGCGCCGTCGACGTAAGCGCGTCCGGCAGATCAGCGAGCGTCCGTTCTGAGACGAAGCCTTCGGAGTTACTCCGGAGGCTTTTCGGTTTCTGGCTCTAGACGTCGGCCGGGACCCCAAGAGAAGCGGCGGCCCGCTCGGGTTTCCAAGAAGCGCGCAAGCCGGTGGAAGTCGCTTCCGGTTTCGATGAAGCGTATTTCGGTGCGCAGCGTCTGTGGATTGATCAGCTTCGAGAACGCGACGTACTGCAGGTCGAGCTGGCCGCTGACACTCACCATGTGACCATCCAACTGTTCTTCGATCAGCGCCCGAAACGCGCCTATGCCGAGCTGGCTGGCGAGCATGACATCGAATGCGTGTGGTGGCGCGCAGCGCGATTCGTAGCCCAGCTGAATGTGTCTGACCTTCTTGCGGCGGCCCGTTCGCTCTTCGTAGCGCGTTTGCACGCGGTCTGAGATCATCTTGGCAAGATCGAATGCGCTCAGACGAATGTGTCCGTGCTCGTCTCGGGGCATCCCGAGCAGTGCGTTTTCGGGGAGCAGTTCGGAGAGGCCCTCGGCCAGGACGACGGTGCCGTAGTATTGATCGCGTTCCTCGCGCTCGAGCATGAGGTCCACGATGCGATCGACGAGCGCCGTGACGGAAAGCCGTCGCTCGGTTGTGGTTGTACCGGTGACCGGGTCGACGCTCTGCTCTTCCACCGCGAGATCGCCGTAGACGTCCTCTGGGGAGAGCACCATGTTGGCTTCCCCTGCGATCGCGACCCCGTAGGACAGCCACCCTGCTTTTCGGCCCATCGTCTCGACGATGAAGTACCCGCTGGTCGCGATGCAGTCCGCCCGAAGGTTCAACAGCTCTTTGGCCATTACGTCGACGGCCGTGAAGAAGCCAAACGTGAAGTCTATCCCGCGATAATCGTTGTCAATCGTCTTGGGCAAATGCACGATCCGAACTCGGTTCTCAGCAGAGACGTGATGGCGCTGGTACTCATAGAGGAAGTTGGCCGTCTTGAGAGTGTCGTCGCCACCGATCGAGATGAGCGCGTCGACGTGAAGGTCCGCGAGCGCGCGATGGATCTTGCGGAGCCGTTCGGTTTTCTCGGGGTCGAGGAGGTCTGAGGGGGTTTCGATGCCTGCCCCCGGGTTGACCCGCGCGGTTCCGATGATCACTCCCCGACTGTTGCGAAGGCCCCGTATGTCGGCAGGTACGAGCAGGCGATAGTGGTCGGGTTCCAACAAGGGGTGAGTGACAGGCTCGTACTCTTGGAGGTTGGTGTACCCGTGGAAAATTCCCAGCACTTCGATGTCGGCTTCCAGGAACGAATTCGCGGCGGCAGAGATCACCGCGTTGGCGGCGGGCGCCGGACCGCCCGAGAAAACGATCGCGACTCGTTTCACCCTTTTCACCACGCCGGACTGTAAGCCCCGAAGCGCCGGATTGCCATACCTCACAGCAGGCGCTCTACTCGGAGCGATCCACATGGCGATTGATGCACAGACCTTGGGTTACGAAACACCGTCGACCGAGTTCAGCTACACCTGGCGTGACACCGTGTTGTACGCGCTCGGGGTTGGTGCCTCCGCAGAGGGTGAGCTCGACTATCTTTACGAAGGGCGCGGCCCGAAAGTGTTGCCGACATTTGGGACTGTCCCAACGTTCGCCGTGTTCGACGCACTCGTCGACCGAATCGGCTGCGACCGCCAAGGAATGGTTCATCACACTCAACAGATCGACCTGCTGAAGCCACTCGGCTCGAGCGGTCGGCTGCGTGTCACTGGCCGGGTTGCGGGCCTCTACGACTTGAAGCGACTGGCCATGTCGGTGTTCAACATCGATGCCCACAACGAGGACAATGACTTGGTTCTGCGGGGCGAGGTCACGTTGGTACTGCGCCACGACGGCGGCTTTGGCGGCGCGCGCCCTCCGAGAACGGCGCGCGTGGAGATGCCGGATCGCGAACCCGACTTCGAGGTCCGAGAACGGATCGGCACGACGCAGGCGCTGCTGTACCGCCTCAGTGGGGACTTCAACCCTCTCCACGCCGATCCGGCCTTTGCGGAACAGGCCGGCTTTGACCGGCCCCTCTTACACGGCTTGTGCACCTACGGTTATGTCGGTCGGGCGGTCGTCCGAGAGGTGTGCGGCGGAGAACCCGGTCGGCTGCAGACACTTCGCGGGCAGTTCACCAATCCTGTTTTCCCTGGCGATACGCTGGTGATCAGAGGCTGGCACGACGAGCAGCGTTCGGTTCTTGGGGTCACGACGGAAGAGCGGCCCGACAAGCCTTGCCTGAGCAACGCGTACGCAATCTCTCGGTAATGCAGGCGCCGACTCGTTTTCTTCTTGCCCAAGGATTGATCCACACACAGTGTTCCTCGGTGCCGGTCTCCTCACCTTCAGCACCCTCCTGGCTGTTTGCCTCGTTTTGTCTGGCATTGGCAGTCTGCGTCGGGTGCACGGAGACGGTCCCGGCGGCGACCGAAGCGGCTGCACCGCCAGTGTACGTCGCCACGATACAACCGGAGGCGATCACACCGATCTCGACGGCGACGTCTGAGATCCTTGCGAATCGTCACGCGAGCCTTCGATCGGAGACGGCGGGGCGCGTGGTCGACCTGCTGGTCGAAGCCGGTGACCGCGCGACCGAGGGACAAGTCCTCTTGCGGCTCGATGTTGGACGTCCGGCCTCCGCCGTGCAGGCCGCGAACGCGGCCGTTGCGCAGAGTGAAGCGCGCTTGGACCAAGCACAGCGCGAGCAGGTGCGAACCAAGAAGCTCGTACAAACTGGAGGCTTGCCGGAGCAGCGATTGGACGACGCGCAGGATGCGGTGCGTCTCGTATCGGCTGCGCGTGACGCGGCACGGGCGGAGGCGCGACTTGCACGACGCGGCCTCACGGAAGCCGTCGTCCGCGCGCCGTTTGCTGGTACGGTGGTCGAGCGGACCGTCGAGCTCGGTGAGTATCTCGCTCCGGGTAGCCCTTTGTTGACGCTCGCGGATACGAGCCTACTCAAGGCCCGCGTCCTGCTCGACCCGAGAGAGGCGATCGATGTTTCGGTTGGCTCGAACGCCCTGGTGTCGGTGTACGCGCGACCCGGCGAGACCTTCGTCGGTAAGGTCGTCCGCGTCGGCGAAGTCATCGATCCGCGCACCCGGCGCCTGCCGGTCGAGGTCGAGCTTGCCGATCACGGCGGACGACTGCGGCCAGGCCTCGTGGCGAAGTTTGCGGTGGAGACTGGCGAGCCGAGGATGGTCATGCGCGTGCCCCTCGAGGGGGTCTTCGAGCGCTTTGGCAACCAGCACGTCTACGTGATCGCCGATGGAATCGCGGAGCGGCGCGCGATCGTACTCGGCGTGGTCGGCGCAGGCTTTGCTGAAGTGACGCAGGGTCTCGAGCCCGGCGAGACGGTCGTGGTCAAGGGCGTCACACGAGTCGTGGACGGATCGAAAGTCCAAGTCATCTCGGACAACGCGCTCTCTGCAAAGTCGACGGAGCAAACCGGCGAGCCATGAGCATCCCAGCATTTGCAGTCCGCCAACCCGTACTCGTCAATCTCGTGGCGATTTCGGCGGTGCTGGTCGGCGCGATGGTCATGGGTTCGATGCACCGAGAATCCTTGCCGACGATGCCCACCGGCTGGGGGAACATCAC
>CAYZDM010000387.1:0-3746 GCA_964476875.1 uncultured Sandaracinaceae bacterium
TACCAGCTGCGGCAACACGGCGCCGATCATCGGGTTCCACCAACGGTCCATGAAGGCCACCGCCGCGTGGTCCTCGTACTCGAGGCTCTCGACGTCGAGACCAGGACCGCTTCGGTCACGCCGCATGGAACCGAGGCCGTTCGGCCCGTTGGCGACCCAATCCTTCATCAGCTGTACGACCTCCTGCTCGAACGCGCTCAGGTCGCTGACGTCGCCGAGCACCTCGAACACGCGCGGCAATATCTCCTGTCCTCGAAGGTCGGTCGTGCCCGCGTCGATCATAACTTCCACCATGCCGGCTCGTGTGTGCAGCGGCGCCCCGTCCTGGGCCCGGAACGCTTCCAACCGTCGAGACAAGAGCTCCGAGCGGTACACGCGACCGTAGCTCGTCTGGCCATCGTTCGCGTAGAAGCCCGGCGCTTGTGCGTTGTTCCAGTTCGCGAAATAGCCCTTCGCCGGATTCACGTCCCGCGGATGCCCTTCGAGTGGCACGAAATTATCGAAGCTGAAGGCCGGATTGATGCGTCCGGTGCCGGTCTGTTGCCAGTCGAAATCGCCCGTACCCCACTGAGGCAAATCAGGATGGATGCCCGCCGCCCGAATCGGAAGCAGACCGGAATTGAAGTACGCGATGTTCGACGCGTCCGCGTAGAACCAGTTGAATGTCCCTGTGAGGCTGCTGAACACGTCGAAGAACGCGTCCGGATCGACCATGTCGTTGCGAGAGGTGGCAAGAAACGGCCGAACCGAGTCGACCTCACCGAAGAACGTGGAACGCTGGACGGCCAGAGCGACCGGCGCCCCCTCGACCGTGGCCGTCGCGAATACGGGCCCGTAGTCCGGAGCGCGAAGGATGTTGCGCATGACACGCTGGTTGGGCGTGCCAGCCGTGGTCAGGTTCGTCTCCGCGGTCCACAGGTCGGTTCGCACGAGCATGGCCGTGCAAACACCGTCGTACAGATAACTGGTCGATGCGCGCGTCGGTTCCCCTCCGTCGGGCTCACAGAGACGCAGCACCCGAATGTCGGTGATGTCATCCCCTGATGAAGTCGCGCTCCAGGCGTGATCGATCCCTCGTCCGATAATCACATACGGCAGCCCTGCAAACGCCATCCCGCGAGTGTGGATGCCGCCTCCCTGCTGTGAAAATTCGACGAGGATCTGAGGAGAGAAGTACCCGGTCTGTGGACCAAACACCGCGATTGGATGTCCATCCACCGTCTCGTCCGCGTTGACCAGAATCGCGTTCGACATGGCATCCGGAAAGCTGTGCTGGTTCAGCGCAAGCCGTACACCTTCGAGCGTCGCGCGGGCACGGGCCGCACCCGCTCGCTGCGCCTCCGCGCCTGGCTTCGCTGCCCGATACGGGATGCCGGACGCAAACCGCGGACCACTGGACAAACCCGGTCGCCAGACCTTGATCGAAGCTGCCATGGAGACCGGATCGTTGACCACATCCTCTCCAAAGTGCGGGCACTCGACGTCGTCGGCCGTCGATTCATCCGGCGGAACGCAATCATCGATCGTGAGCAAGTCCAAGCTCTGAAGACTCCCTTCGTCGAACAGTGCGGCACCCGGGTATGCCGAGGCGAATCCTGGGTCGAGCGGACACGCCGACTCGTCGATCACAGGCGGAGACTGCGTTTCGAAGGTGCTCTCGGTCGTGTTCGGACGCTCCGGGTCGCTCGCCTGTCGAATGTCGCGCCACATCGCACAGGCGGTCGCCGCATCACCTGGAAACATGCCGGCAAGGCCCTGCAGCAATTGTACTTGCTGGTGCTCGCTGCCCCCGCCCGTGGCGAACGTGGACTGCACCAGGGCGGCAACCGCCAACACGTCCCGCGCCGTGAATGATCGGAGCTCCAATCCGAGGGCTCCATACTCGACCGGCACGCTCTCGGATCCCTCCGCGCCGCTCTTGATGTCGTCGATGTACTGATTGATCCCTGCTACGAAGTCATCGACGTCCTGTTGAGCCTGGGTCCCGTCGTCGCCGAATCGGACAGCAAGCTGCTCGATCTGATCCTGCATCTCCTGTTCATCGTATCCCCCGAAACGTGAAAGCCCCCGGTCCGAGGAGTAGTTCCCGCCGGCCGGTCCGAGAAAGTCGCTCATTCGGCCGCGACCCACGTGTCGAAGGACGTCAATCGCGAACATCCTATCGGTCGCTGTGGCGTACCCGGTGCCAAACAGCACGTCGCCCCGCGCATCACCGTAGATATGCGGCACACCCATCTCGTCTCGACCGATACGCGCAGTGTTCGTGCCGTCGCTGATCGTTCGCACCGACTCGAACGCCGTCTCGGGAAGGAGCACTTCATCCTTGAAGTAAGCCGGGGCAAGGTCGTCGTCGCTCAGTTGACCTGGCGTCGGATACTCATCGCTGAAAACGAGGTTCTCATACATCACGAGCTGATTCGTCGAATTCGGATCCGCGTCGATATTGCCGTCGTTGGCATCTGCCGAGCCCGGCGGCAGGAGGTTGAGAAATACGCCGTTGGGCGCGAAGGGATCCACGCCAGCGTCGGGATTGCCTCCGTCGGGAACGCCTCCGTCCGGTTGGACAGTGGTGCCGTCATCGCTCGAGCAGCTCGAAAGAGTCAGTGTCGTACCCAAGGCGAGGGCAAGGAACAGAAGATTCTCACGCATCGCGGGGAGTCTAGCAGAGAGAAACCTCGGGTCGGCCCTGATTCCGAGGTGGTTTCCCACCTGACCGATCGTCGCCCGGCCAGCTCGAGGCTCCTCTCACTCCGCGATCGCGAGCGCTTCGGTGTGCATCATGGCGAGATAGCCGTCCGGCTGATCCCGCCACCATTTCCAGGCGTGGGAGATCGCGACGAGCTCGTCGCGACTGGCAAGGCCATACTCGACGGCTTGGGTGGCAAAGTCCGACTCAGTCGCGCGCTCGATCCAGCCGTTGCCCCAGAACGCGCGCGCACCGCGATCCGCGTAGGACCACGACGACGTGGTGATCGTCACGTCCGCTAGCCCGGCCTGCTGGAACCAAGACAGCAAGTAGCGACCCGCGTCGGCCTCTGCCCCGTTCTTCCGAGTCACGTCGTGGTACAAGCCGAGCCAGCGCCTCAGCATGGGGTGTGCCGGATGCCAGACGAACTGTTCATCCCGACGCCAGCATTGCCTTCGAGCGTCGCCAAGGTTGGTGGGAACACGTCGACGGTTCCACGCCCGGGTGGAGGGTCATTGAGGGTGGACGTCATTACCGGCCAAGCGATGCTGACCGAGTGCGGCGCCGGTGGCCTGCTGATCTCCGGAAGCCTCTTCTTGTTCGTGTCACCCATCGGCGCATCGATGTATTCGGCGAGTTTCTCTGGACCACTGATGATCACCGGAACCTTCACTGGAACGATCGAAGTCAATTCGGTATTCGTCCAATGGGAGGCCCCCCCACATTGGCCACGACGTTCTGGGACGTCACGGTCACCGTCGAAGACAAGGTATTCTTCGCTTCGAGTTCTGATACCGGCAACGGCATGAACGGCGGAGGCTAGCGCGGAACTAACTCGGGAACCGCTTGCGGACACGGCAGGATTCGAACCTGCGACTTCTCCTTTCGGAGGCGTCGGGGCAACCCACGTTCTCCAGCCTATCCCGCGGGAAAGCGAAACGGCCCACGCCCCGCAAGATCCCTGCAAACGGGGTACCGTACCCCATTCGGAACGGCGGAAGCTCAAAGGTGTATGGTGTTGCGATAGGCGACTCGACTCACAGCGAGACCCCCCATGAAG
>CAYZDM010000388.1:0-3739 GCA_964476875.1 uncultured Sandaracinaceae bacterium
CCATGGCAGAGCCTGATGCGGTTCAGACGTTCGAGGATGGGCTTGCCGAGATTCGCGGCGGCTACGGGGAAGCGTTGCGCGCGGCGGCTGATGAGCCCGAGCTTCGGCTGATCAATGGCCGTTACGTCGGACCGCAGGGGGAACTCACCAAGCTCCTCAAGCTCATGCCGAAGTTGCCCGGTGACCGCCGTCGAGAACTTGGGCAGGCCGCCAATGCACTCAAGCAAGAGGTCCAACAAGTCTTCGATGACGCGCTCGAAGCGATGCATCGCGGCGCGCGTGAAGCCGAGCTGACCGGCCCGGCCCTCGACGTGACGCTGCCGGGTCGCTGGCAGATGCCCGGCCGGCTCCATCCGATCACCCGGATTCGCAACGAGGTGCTCGAGATCTTTGGCTCGCTCGGTTTTGACGTCGCCGACGGCCCCGAGGTGGAGCTTTACGAGAACTGCTTCGACAAGCTTGGCTTTCCTCCCGATCACCCCGCCACCGACGAGCACGACACCTTCTTCATCGAGGGCAATCGCTCGTCCGACGCGGAGAGTGTGCTTCTCCGCACGCAGACCTCGACAATCCAGATTCGCGAGATGATGAAACGGGAGCCTCCGCTGGCCATCGTCTCGCCCGGCGCCGTGTATCGCCGCGATGACGACGCCACACACTCACCGATGTTCTTTCAGCTCGAAGGTTTCCTGGTCGATGAAGACGTCACCTTCGCGGAGCTCAAAGGCGTGCTCACCCTCTTCCTTCGCCGCCTCTTCGACGAACACATCGCCGTTCGCTTTCGCGCCAGCTACTTTCCGTTCGTCGAGCCTGGCGGCGAGGTCGACATGAGCTGCGTCTTCTGCCGTGCCTGGGAAGGTGATCGCGCGCGCACCGCAGCGTGCCGCGTCTGCAAGGGCACCGGCTGGATGGAGATCCTCGGCTGCGGCATGATACATCCCGTCGTGTTCGAGAACGTCGGATACGATCCGGAAAAGTACACCGGCTTCGCGTTCGGGATGGGTCTCGATCGCATCGCCATGCTCAAGTACGGTATCCCCAACATCAAGCTCCTCTACGAAAACGACGTTCGGTTCTTGTCGCAGTTCTAGGAAGCGCGATGCTGGTTTCATTTCGGTGGTTGCAAGAACTCTGTCCCGTCGACGCGGATGTCGCCGAGGTCGCGCATCGCATTTCGCTTGCGGGTCTCGAAGTCGAAGCGATGGTGGAGAAGGGCGCTAATCTGGACGGCGTCGTCATCGCTGAGGTTCGCGCCAAGGCTCCGCACCCGAAGAAGGACAATCTCACGCTCGTCACGATCTTCGACGGTGAGGACGAGTTCGAGGTCGTCTGCGGTGCTTCGAACGTTCCCGAGCCTGGCGGTCGCGTCCTCTTCGCGCGATCGGGCGCGGTGCTGCCCAACGGGATGGAGATCGCGCCTCGAAAAGTGGCCGGGATCGAAAGCCACGGCATGATCTGCAGCGAGGCGGAGCTCGAGATCGGCACCGACGCCGAGGGCATTTTCGTCGTCGATCCAGACAATGCGACGCTGCCTGGTGTCGGCGTGGCAGATGCCCTCGACCTGCGCGATGTGATCCTCGACGTCGGCCTTACCCCGAATCGCCCCGATTGCCTCGGTCACGTCGGAATCGCCCGAGAAATCGGGGTTCTGTTCGGACGCGGCTACAAGCCACGCAAGGCAGCGGGCCCCCACCGAACCTTCGCCGCCGGGGCGTCGTTTCAGCCGGGCGAGCCGACGACGAAGCTCACCCCGCTTTGGGACACCGATAGCGAGACGATTCCTACTCCAGAGCTGCCAGGGGTTTCGGTCGAGATCGTGGATGGCGATCGCTGTCCGAGGTACGGCGCGGCGCTCGTCTCGGGCGTCAAAGTCGCTCCATCGCCGTTCTGGCTTCGCTACCGATTGCACAATCTGGGACTTCGCGCGCTGTCCAACGTGGTCGACGCGACCAATCTGATCCTCCTCGAGTGGGGCCATCCAATTCATGGTTTCGATCTTGCCACCCTCGCAGGGTCCAAAGTCGTCGTTCGTTGTGCCAGCGAAGGCGAGAAGATGTCCACGCTCGATGGCGCGGAGCGAACCTTCACTGCCGATGACTTGTTGATCTGCGATGGGGGGCGTCCGGTGGCCGTTGCCGGCGTGATGGGTGGACTCGACACCGAGATCAAGGACGACACCACGGACGTTCTCATCGAGTGCGCGTACTTCGACCCGAGGTCGATCCGCCGCACCTCCCGACGTCTGGGGTTGCACACAGACTCCAGTCATCGATTCGAGCGCGGCGTCGATCCAGAGGCCGTTCCTAGAGTGCTTGCCAGCGCGGCATCATTGATCGCAGAACTTGGTGGCGGTGCTGCCGCGACCACGGCAATCGATCGCGTTGCGACCGCGCATCAGCCGAAGTCGATTCGATTCCGCCCGACGCGCGCCACCCAACTGCTCGGCACTCCGGTGTCCAAGGACGAGAGTCTCCGCATCCTCGAATCGCTGGGATGTCGCGTCGTAGAAGAGAGTAACGATGTCGTTACCGCAGAGGCGCCGAGTTGGCGGCCAGACCTCACGCGCGAAGTCGACCTCATCGAGGAGGTCGCACGTGTTCGGGGATACGAAGAGATTCCGACGGCCGTGCCTCGTGTTCACCCGTCCGAGACTGGCACAGCGGACCTCCTCAAATTCATCGACGCATTGCGCGATGCCTCCGTCACTTCGGGACTGTTTGAGGCTGTAAATTACGGGTTCGTATCGATCGATGACCTTCGCAAAGGACGGGCGTCGACGAACGCGGTGCCGCTGGCGAATCCGCTCTCCGAGGAGCGCGCCGTGATGCGAACTTCGTTGTTGCCGGGTCTCACCTCCGCAGCCACTCGCGCGCAACGACACGGCGCAAATGAAGTTCGACTCTTCGAGCTTGCACGAACCTTCCACCCGAGTGACGATGTGCTCCCTCGCGAGGACACCGTGCTCGCAATAACCCTGGCTGGGCAACGGAGCGGTTGGATCGGTGGCGAGGAGTCCTTCGACCTGTACGACGGGAAAGGGGTCATCGAAGCGATCATCGAGCGGGTGTTCGGCCAGTTGCCGGAGCTCATCGCCGGTGAGGCGCCGAGCTTCCTTCACCCGAAGCGCTCTGCGGTCGTCACGCTAGCGTCGCGTCCGGTCGGAGTCGTCGGAGAGATCCACCCCGACGTTGGTGACGAACTCGGGCTCATCGGTCGAGTCGTCTACGCTGAGCTCGATGTGCCGGCACTTCACGCCCTGGCGGAGGAGCTTGGTCCCACGCAAGCACGCGGCCTCCCGAAGTTCCCTGCGGTGACGCGTGACATCGCGATGCTCGTGGGCGATCGGTTCAGCGCCGGCGAGATTGCCGAAGCGCTCCGAGAGGCGTCCAAAGGCTTGGCGGAATCGGTCGAACTCTTCGACTTGTACCGAGGGGACCAGATCCCCGATGGGCATCGCAGTCTGGCCTTCCGCGTGACATACCGCGACCCGGGCGCGACCCTGACGGACAAGCGGGTCGACAAAGTCCACGGCACGCTCGCGAGACTTGCCAGCGATCGCTTCGAAGCGACCATCCGATAGCGATTCCGAGCCTTGTGTGAGGGTACGTACCTTTCTGTTGATGACCTGGTGCCAAACCCTTGAGATTCAACCCGATTTGTGGATGTCTGCGGCTACCGGGCCTCTGGAGGAATAGACCGAATGACCAAAGCGGAAATCATCGATGCCGTCTACGAGAAG
>CAYZDM010000389.1:0-3726 GCA_964476875.1 uncultured Sandaracinaceae bacterium
CTTCGTGCCCTTCCGCGGGAAGCTCGCGATGTTCCAGAAGGTCTTCTTCGACGCCGACCTAGATTTCTTCGTCGGCGCGGCCTTTGTGGGCGTTGAAGAGCGAACGAACGTAGTGGGTCAACCCGCTCCGGGGAACGTCAGCTTCTGCCAGATCGAGGGGAGCACGGCCGATGATCCGGGTTGCCTCGGCAGCCAAGGTGCACGCTCCAAGCGGACAGCGATTGCACCGTCGTTCGGCGTCGCCTTCACCGCGTTCTTCCACGACTTCCTAGGCATCGCGCTCCGCTGGCGGGGCGTCCCGTTCAAGTACAACACCGGCGGAACGGACAACAACAACGACGGTCAGATCGACAGCAACGATCGACTGAAGCAGTTCAACAACATGTTCACCGTCGGCCTAGTCTTCGTCCTGCCACCAAAAATGAAAACCGCCGACTAAGAAAAAGGGAACTGTCCCCTTTTACCGTTTCCTGCGGACTTCGCCCTTTTTGCCCAGCGAGTAGCCGGGTGGCATCCGCTTCGAGGCCTCGGCCTTGGCGTCGCCCAGCGTCCAGCCATGTTCGACGTAGCCATCCAGGATGCGTATTCGCACACGGACACTTTCCTCAGCCAGGAACGCCTTGGTCATCGCATCGACGGCCGACTCGGCTTCGTCCTGCGCCAGGATCGCACCCACCACATAGAACCGCACCGTTTCATTCATGTCCTCCAGAAACCGGATCACAGCATCGACGATGCGTGGATCCTTCCGTTCCTCGAAGCTGGCGATGACGTCGATCTTTTTCTCGGGGTCGCGCTCGTACTCGGTGTCCATCCCCGATAGCAACTCGAGCAAGATCGTGCTGACCTCCTCTTCGGTCTGGATCTCTTTCAGAATCTTGAGCGGCCAGGCTAGCGTCTCCGAAGAGTCGAGAAAATCGCGTACGGGCCCGAGGGCAGCCGCGCCGTTCTGCACCACTCCATGGAACGCGGCATTCTTTTCCTCGCCGTCGGTGATGCTCGGGTCCACGCGGGTGTTGAACCTGGTCAGAAGCCCACGAAGCGCCTCGTCCGAGCCGTCCGCCGCAAGGACCTCGATCGACTCCCAACGTTCGTGCTTCTGAGCCCGCTTGTTGGCAACCCGAGCAACGTGCTTCGCGAGCCCGCCACCACCACCCTTGAACACGTCGAACAGCCCCATGACGGCTCACAACTAGGCCGAACTGCCCGACCGTGCAACGAGATCCCTCCGCCGACCGAGCTTGTAGGCCTAGTGGACAATCACCGGCTTCAAATTGACCTGGCCGCCGATGGTTTCCACCTCAAAGCGAACCGTTTGCGCGCCGTGCTTCTTCCGGAGATGCTCGGCATTGCCCTTGATTCGCTCGATGAAGCGCTCCTGCGGGATGTTCGAGACGTCCTCGCCGACTGCCTGCTTGGCTGTCACATAGTCTTGATAGAGCACGGCGTAGTACTGCGGCTCTGGAATCGCGGCCAGCGCCGCTGCACGCGCATCGTCAGCCTGACCGGACCCAGGCGCACTCGCCCTCCCGCTGGAGTCCGGCCCCGTGATGCTCACCGCTTCCCAGCCCCCGCTACTCGTGACTGCCCGCCCCTCCTCGTCTTCTTCCGCGACTCCGGTCAGAAGGTTGATCAGTTGATTCACTCGATATGACAATCCACCGAGTTCAACCGTCTCCACCTCCAAACGAACGTCGCCGCGGCCGTTGATGACGGCCAGGATGTCGTCTTCCATCTGTTCGATGGGTTCCATGATGTTGTTGGCAATGATCAACCCGTAGATCGCGACTCCGAGCAGCCCCAGCAAGGTAAGCCAAAGAATCATCGTTGCGACCCCCGCGAGCGCCATGTGTCGGCCATGGTGCGCGAGCACGACATACCCAGCCTCCACTCCCCGTGCCATCGGCAACGCTGCCGTGACCCCGACGTACGCGTCCCCTGCAAGCGTCGACATCCATGGCCGGGTCGGCTTTCCTTCGAGCGCGGCGTTCGTCGCACTGTCGAGCGGGGATGAGTAGAGCGCCGCCTGGAGCGCGTCGCGAACGTCAACCGCGGTCGACGTACTATAGATGCGCTCCGGCATGATGAAGAGAAGGTCGTGCCCGATGAGTGCGGCCTCCTGCTTGGCGAAACCGTTCGACAAGTCGTAGGCAACCAACAATGCGCCGACGATACCACCTTGCTCGTTACGCACGGCCGCCACCCCGACCTGCAAGAGCTTGTCTTCGTGATGCCAGACGCCATACCGAGGCGCTCCGCCTTTGAGCGCGCTTCTCAGCACGGGGACCTCGCTCAGCAGGGGCTGGCCAAACATCCGGTTCCTGTCGGTGTCCCGTGCGATCACACGACCGATTTCGTCGATGACAGCCACGATGTGCGGAGGCTCCCGACGTCCGCGGGCGGGGTCCCGAAACCACTTCGACACGGCTTGCGCTGCGTCGAAGGCGCGGCCTCGCCGCTTTGCTTCCCCCGAAGCGGTGAACACGTTCCGAACCGCCTCGCTGGCGACACGACTCGAGACGCTTTCTGCTAGCCGAGCTCCATCGTCGCGCCACGACCTCGCGAAAAGCTCAGAATCGTCTCCGATACCTTCCTCGAGCTGCCTCGAAAGCTCGGACCGGAGCTGCGTGCGCACCACCAGATAGGACCCAAGGCCGACCAGCAGAACGATGGCCAGATTGCCCGCAATCAGCTTTAGGCGCATGTCGCGTCTCTCCTCAGAATGACCCCCACGTGCTGATTCCCCCTTTTGATAAGGGGAGTTACACCAGCGGAGCCGATTATCACTGTGCTGTTCGGGGCGTCAAGCTCGCGTCGCTCGAAAGCTCGAACTGATCCGATGTTTGGGATCGAAACCATAGGAGCACACTCGACAATTCTCGCAAGGGTCCGGATTCGAGGAAGTGGGCGGAGTGCCTTGGGCAGGGTATCCTTGGCGCTACAGCGATGCGGAAATCGTGGAGCATTCTCTGTGACTGCCCGGAACTGGCGGTCGACGTGGCGCGCGACGCCGAACGGATCGGTCTGTCCGTAGAGCCCGAAGTGCAAGCCCAACCCTGGGACGGCGCCATGGAGGCGCTTCGTGTGGGCGGCCCCGTGGCGATCGCCGTGGAGCAACCCGTTCACCCGAATGTGGTCGTCGAGCTCGCCGAAGCCATGCGCGGCGCCAAGCAGAAGATCCCGATCGCGGTGATCGGTCCGCAGCGGCTGGGCCTGCTTCATGATCTGGGATTGCCCGCTGTGCATGAAACTGGGCCCCTGGTTGCGATCGCGTCGCTCCTAGAGCTGGCCACCGAACGGCCCTGGGCGGCCACCACCAAGGAGCTTCCGGCGGTCGATCGAGTCCGGCTGGGGGACAGCGTCAGCCACCGGAGCGACGGCAGATTCGTCCGAATCGACGACGGCCTCATCGCGCACGAAGCCGATGGCAAGAAACGGAAGGCAATCGGCTCTCCCCGGGATGTCGCTGCGGCTCTCCGCGCGATGCGGGCGTCGCACGATCCATCGCGACCGAAAGTCCCAGTCGTCCAAGGGGTCGAAGCCGACTCGGTCCTCGAGGTGATCCTCGGACCCAAGCGCGCGCTCTCGGATCCAGCGAGCAAGGCCGCCCTTCAGCCGTACGACGTTCCGCTACCGATCGAGGAGCTCTGCGCGACGCCTTCACGTGCCGCGTCTGAGGCAGCGCGGATCGGTTTCCCTGTGCGTGTCGCCCTGGCGTCACCGGAT
>CAYZDM010000390.1:0-3726 GCA_964476875.1 uncultured Sandaracinaceae bacterium
TACCATAATGCTTAACGCCGAAGTGCTCACCCTTGTGCCCGTTTCGGTAGGTGTGGCAGTTGCGGATGATGTCATTGTTGGCGCCGTAGCGCACTATCCCGCCAAAGGTGCTTCCGTAACAGACGCAGTTCTCGACTATGTTCCCGGAGCCGCCATCGACATCCGAGAAATCGTACCCATAGAGCATCGTCCCGACCAATTCCCACCGGTCGAGCCGGCCTACGAACCGCGTCTCAATGCGATGGAACTGAAGGTCTAGCGCAAACCGCTGGGTGGGGTCGCTTTCATCGAAGACCGAGTTGTCGCGAGCCCCGAACGCCAGCACTTGGAAACGCGAGCGCGAGCTCATCGCCACGTCCGCGCTGTATTGATAGTCCCAATAGTCCACGCTGGCGTCTACGTTCAGAGCCCCGAGCAAGAGATTGGGGAAACCATAGCGGCCGGAAAACGTCATGGATCCGTCTTTCGGAAGCGGGACATTGAGCATCCCCGATGCGTCGATCGTCCGGAGCTCGACTTCGCCATGAGCTCGGTCATTGGGAATCGTGCGCGGGTCTCCAGACATCACTCCTCCCGTGAAGCGACCGTAGCGAGCCGGCGGCGCGGAGGTGTAGAGCTTGACGTCTCGAACGATTGCCGGGTGAATGGTGGCCGGCCCGATCGCAGAGTGAAAAAGCAGCGGGATGCGAAGGTTGTCGTAGAGGTACGCAGTGCCCGCCGGGGGTGCGCCGCACACATAGCCGTAGGGCTGACCGTTCGCGATGGGAACGACGCAGGGCATGAGCAAGAGCGTGCGAAAGGGATCGCCGAGGGTACCGGGAATGTTCCGAATGCCTTCGAGCTCGAGCCGGATCGGCTGTTGCGCGCGCGAATCGATCTGCGCGGTTTCGGAAAAGACCAGCTCTTCGGCCGTCTCCTCCCCGATCGTTTCGATGACGACCGCGGTCCCGGGAGACGTGCCCGGCGTGTCTTCCGCAGCGGACGGAAGGATGAGGCGAACATCGACTTGAACGCGGGACGGAACGGGAGTCCCTTCGCGGGTCGCTGGCACGAACTCCGAATCGGCAATCGCCTCGTCGATGACGTCACAAAGAGGCCTGCCGGCATGGCACTGCTCGACCACTGCCGAACCATCCGGTGCGATCCGTACCAGCAGACGGACGACGCCGCTCGCGGGCACCTGGACCCCGGGAGGAGCCTTCACGCTCGGCAAGGTCTTCACTTGGGGCGGCACGAGGTCCTGTGCTGCGGCCACGGCAGCCCAGGCGCACAAGCTCAAAGCCAAGCAAGGTGCCACGCGCCTAAGCGATCGCATACTCACAATAGTAGAGTGGATCGAGGGGAGCCTGGCAAAAAGACGTTGATTGCGCGGCTTTTCTCAGGGACGGCGAAAGTGGAGATAGTAGTTCTGTTCGAGTAACTCGGTCTCGGACTCCAGCACGAACCCTGCCTGGCTAACCTCGTCGATCACCGTTTGCTTGCCTGCGCGGACGTGGCTGAGAATGGCGGGGGTGGTTTTGCCCTCAATGCGCTCGAAGTCGATGAGCACCAGTGTGCCTCCCGGCCGCAACGTCCGGAACAGCGAGTGCATGTAGGTTTGTGGGTACTCGATGTGATGGTAGGTGTCGCACATGAACGCGAGGTCCACGGAGGTGTCCTCCAACGCAGTCACCCGCTCTTCCCCCAGAACGGCGGTGACATTCGTGAGCTGCTCCGCTTTCGCGCGCTCCCGAATCCGATCGAGAAAGGCGGGCACGATGTCCACGCCGAAGATGGCGCCATGGTCCCCGACCCGCCTGGCGATCTCGGTGGTGAACAGGCCCGTGCCCGCGCCGATATCGGCGACGACCATGCCCTCCACGAGGCCGATTGCGTCGATAATCTCATCTCGGTGCTGAACGACTTCGCGCAGCTCGCCTTCTAGAACACCGGTGTACGTATCGAGCGCGTCCGGCTGAAAGTAAGGCGCGTTGACGCCCGGTTGAACGCTCGATTCGTCGACCACGGGGCTCGACGCAAGAGGGGGCACCTCCTCGGCGTCACTGGACGGCGTTGCAACCGGCGGCCCGCCAGTCGCCGTGGCGCAGTCGAGCACTAGAATGGCGAAGCAGCCAATCCATCCACTCCGTACCCAGTGCAACTCCATGGCGTCTAGTCTACACTCAGACGGTCGCGCGCGCGACGAAGATGGGTTTGCAGACGCAAGAGGTGAAGAGTGAAAACGTTCATGAGGATCGGTGCCGTGTTGGCTGGAGCGTTCATCGTGCTCGGGTGTCAAGGGAACAATGAGGTCTCCGACAGTGCAGCGCCTGGCGCCGCAGCGGAGGCTCCGGAGACGGCGGCAGCCGCAGAGCCCGAGGCAGCCGTAGAGCCTGCACAGTCCGACAGCCCAGCCTACAACGAGGCGCTGGTCGCGCGGGTGAAAGGGCTCCTACAGATCGAAGCCGTCTCGGGGACCGAGACCGGCGTCCAGGTCCTGTTCATTCTAGAACAAGCCGTGACGGTCAACGATCAATCCACACCGCAGGAAGTGAGCGACGCAATCATGTTCGCTACGTTCTATGCCGCGCCACTCTTGTACGCTCGCCTCGCGGATTTGGATGGCCTCCAGCAAGCCTTCGCGTACAAGAAGAAAGTCATCGGCAAAGTCCACATGACGCGAGCGTCTTTCCAGAGCCTGAACTACGACGAAGCGATGCAAGGCGTCACCGATAAAAAGGCCAAGCGGCTGATCTACCGGAAGCTTCTGAGACAACTACCGAAAGGCGCGGTTCACATCGACAAGAAGTACCGGTAGTGGGCGGATCTTTTTAGGGAGGGGTGGGGACGTCCGGAGGGCACAGGATGATGTCGCATAGCGTCTTTGTGCATTTGCCGTCTGTGGCGTCGACGCAGACCTCGACCTGGCCGGGGCGGTCACAGACGTAGGTCGCGTTCTGGGCGACGACATTGTTAGGCTCCTGGATGTTGCCTGTATTCTCGAAGCTACCCCAGAGCGAGGTCAGGGTGAGCGTCAACGGGTCCGGCAGACCGTCGGTGTCTTGTGCGCGAGTCTCGACTCTCGCGCTGGTGTCGCCCGGCTCGATGTCCCGGGGAATGGCGTTGATGACGAACAGCATCGGGCAAACATTGGGCTGCACGTCGGCTGGGCATTGAACGATGACCATGCGGGTCTGGTCACACTCTGGATCCCCGTCGGTTGCCTCCACGAAGATCTCGATGGGGCCCGGCTCACCGCATCTGAAAGTCGTTTCACTGGCAAACGGGTCTTCGAAGGCGCCCTTGTCCGAGGTGAACTTCGTGCGCAACGGCTCCGGGAATTCGTCCGGATCCGTTGCGTCGACGCGGACGGTGGCCGTCTCCTCACCGGAGGGTATCGGATTGGGGTCAACCGAGAAGGCTGCGATGATTGGGCAGACGTTGTCGAGCGAATCGCCGGGGCACTGAACGCTGGTGCACATCTCGACGTCGCAACTCAAATCCCCATCGCTCGCCACGACGCAGACCTGAATTGCGCCGCCGAAATCGGGGTCGCAGGTGTAGGTCGTTTTCGCAGCGTTGGGATCGGCGATTGTGCCGTGAAGCGCCGAGAGGGTGGTGACCAGATCCTCAGGATTGTCATCGGGGTCTTCGGCGACGACTTCGATGGTTGCCGTCCCTCCGTCAGGAACGACCATCGGTTCGATCGTGAGACTGGACACGACGGGGCACTCGTTCTTGTCCTCC
>CAYZDM010000391.1:0-3703 GCA_964476875.1 uncultured Sandaracinaceae bacterium
CACACGCTGTTCAAGGCGCCGTTCGGTCCCTTCTTCAAAAGCCTCGGCGGCATGCCGATCGTGCGACATCGTCCTGGGGGTGTCGTGGGGCAGATGATCGAGCACTTCGAGAACAACGAATCATTGGCGTTGATGGTGCCGGCAGAAGGCACCCGTGCGCACGTCGACTACTGGAAGTCGGGGTTCTACCGTATCGCCCTGAGTGCTGATGTGCCGGTCATCCTTTCCTATCTCGACTTCGGCAAGAAGGTGGGCGGCATCGGTCCGGCCATCCACCTCACCGGTGACGTCGTCGCCGACATGGACAAGATTCGCGAGTTCTACGCCGACAAGAAGGGCTTTTGCCAAGAGAACGTTGGCGTGATCAGGCTCCGCGAGGAAGACGTCGAAGGGGTCGTCGAACACGACGGCGCCGACGAAGACGAAATCGAAAGACTCGCAGGTAGCCTGTAACATTCGCGCCAACGGGACGTCCTTTACAGTCGCGACCCAAACGTGAAACGATTGGGGTCTTCGAAAGGCGTCTACATGAGCAAAGAAGCTGCCCAATGGCTCAAGGTCCTCGACTTGGAGGAGCTGCCGGAGGGTCGGGTCAAATCCGTCACTTGCAAGCATCGAACGCTTTGTCTGACCCACTTCGAGGGTCAGTTCGCCGCACTCGATAACAAGTGCCCCCATCAAGGCGGGCCCCTCGGTGAAGGCTCCATCGAAGGAGGGCTGCTCCGCTGTCCCTGGCACGGTTGGGACTTTCACCCACTGACCGGGAAGCCGCCCGGAGATTTCGCCGACGACGGGGTCGAGACCTTCCCACTCGAGGTGAGGGACGACGGCGTCTACGTCTCCTTTCCGGCCGAAGACACACACGTTCGCACCTCCAGCGACGTCATGGTCGAAACTTTGGTCAACTGGGGACTGCGATGGGTGTGGGGTATCGTCGGGCATTCGAACCTGGGCTTTGCCGACGCGATGCGGCGGCAGGAGGCCAAAGGCACGCTGGGCTATTTCGGCATTCGTCACGAAGGTGCCGCAGCGTTTGCTGCATCCGCATACGGCAAGCTCACCGGTAAGCCGGCGGCCTCGTTCGCGATCGCGGGGCCGGGCGCGACCAACCTTCTCACTGGGCTTTGGGACGCGCATGTCGATCGGGCTCCAACGCTTGCCCTGACCGGGCAGGTTCCGACGACGCTCATCGGGCGTGGTGCTTTTCAAGAGGTCGATCTCGCGGCTGCGTTCGGCGGCGTGGCGAAGTACACCGCGGTCGCCGCGAAAGACTCCAACTTCTCCGAACTCGCGGGCCTCGCCTGCAAGCACGCGATCCTCCAGCAGGGCGTTTCACACATGGTGTTTCCAGACGATGTGCAGGTCGTCGAAGCGCCCGACACGAAGGCCGGTTCTCCTGAGGGACGGATTACGCCGCGTGAGATTTCCCCGCCAGCAGAGTCTCTCGACCTAGCGGTGAAGCAGATCGCTGCGGCGAAACGTCCGGTCATCATCGTGGGGCACGGCGCCAGATTCGTCATGGGGCCCGTGATCGAACTAGCCGAGCAGCTCAACGCTCCGGTGATGACGACGTTCAAGGGGAAGGGACTCATCGCGGACGACCATCCACTTGGGTGCGGCGTTCTCGGACGCAGTGGTACGCCCGTCGCAAGTTGGTTCATGAACGAAGCCGACCTGCTGATCGTCTTCGGCGCGAGCTTCAGCAACCACACCGGTATCACGAGTTACAAGCCGATTGTCCAAATCGACTACGACCCGATGATGCTTGGCCGGCTTCACTCGGTGACGGTGCCGGTTTGGGGCGAAATCGGCGTGACCGCGCGTCTCTTGAAGGGACGTCTCGGGTCGACGGCTGCGGTCGACCAGCGCCCCGACGTCGTTGATCGATGGAAGATTTGGCGCGAGGAAAAGGTCCGACGCCTCGACGAGGTCGAGGGCGGTGGCGTGCACTCCGCTGCGATCTTCGCGGCGCTCACGGCCACGGCCCCAGCAGACGCCATCATCGCAGTCGATGTCGGTAACAACACCTATTCCTTCGGGCGCTACTTCGAATGCCAGCAGCAGTCGGTTCTGATGAGCGGATATCTAGGATCGATCGGGTTTGGCTACCCCGCAGCCATGGGAGCTTGGGCTGCGACCCAAGAGGAAGACCCACGGTTCAGCGGCCGCAAAGTCATCGCCGTCACGGGGGATGGTGGGTTCGCCCAGTACATGGCCGAGTACACGACCGCCGTGAAGTACGGAATGGACATCACGCATGTGCTCCTGAACAACGGCGAGCTAGGCAAGATCAGCAAGGAACAGCGCACCGCCGACTACGACGTCTGGCAAACGTCTCTGCACAATCCGAATTTCGCGGAGTACGCTGAGCTTTGCGGAGCGCTCGGGCTTCGCGTGACCGACGCGGCAGGCCTCGAGGGCGCGCTTTCGGAGGCGCTGGCGCACGACGGCCCAGCGACCGTCGAGGTTCTCGCCGATCCCCTCCTCATTTGATCGAAGGACACGAATGACCGTCACGCAGGTTCGCAAGCAAGCCAAAGTCCCCGTTGCCAAGTGGAGCGAGCTCCCAGATCGCGAGCCGACGTACGCGTTGGTCGCCGATGTCGACTTGGTGGTGCTCCGCTACGACGACGAGGTCTCGGTGCTGTACGGCCGATGCCTGCATCGCGGGGCGTTGATGTCCGACGCCCACGTGGAGGGAGAAAACCTCATTTGTGGTCTCCACGGTTGGGACTATCGGTACGACACGGGCGTCAGCTCCTACAGCAACGAAGAGGTGCTCCCGAAATTTCGCGCCTGGATCGATCGCGACGCCGACGCGGTACTGGTCGACAAAGAAGAGATTCGGGCTTGGGCCGAGAAGTCGCCCCAACCCTACGATCGCGATGGGTACTTGGGGCTCTACGCGGACGTGCATGGCGCACCCGAAGAGCCATTCAACAACCACATCCAGGAGCTTGCGCGCAACGGATTGAGCAAGGTGGGCCACGACGGGCCGATGTCTGCGATGGGCGTGCCGCGGCAGGACCTGCCTTCTTGGGATGACGTGTTGATCCTGACCGCTCAACTGGCCCGCAAACCGCTCCTCGGGGATGTTCCGGTGGGGACAGAGGTCGTCATCGGACCGAACGCCAAGAAGCCGCTGCGTCTGGACATCCCGCTCTTCGTTAGTGACATGAGTTTCGGAGCGCTGAGCCGCGAAGCGAAGATCGCGCTGTCGAAGGGCGCCGAGCTGGCAGGCACTGGGATCTGTTCGGGTGAAGGCGGCATGTTGCCCGACGAGCAGGCCAGCAACTCCCGCTACTTCTACGAGCTCGCCTCTGCGCGCTTCGGCTGGAGCATGGAGAAGGTGAAGAAAACCCAGGCGTTTCATTTCAAGGGAGGGCAGGGCGCCAAGACCGGCACCGGCGGACACCTCCCCGGCAACAAGGTGAGCGCGGAGATCGCGGAGGTGCGGGGACTCGAACCGGGGCAAGCAGCGATCAGTCCCTCCACTTTTTCCGATTTGAACACTCCCGCGGACTTCCGGCGCCTTGCCGATGAAGTCCGAGATGCGACCGGGGGTATCCCCATCGGCTTCAAGTTGAGTGCTCAGCACATCGAGAACGACATCGACTTCGCACTCGAGGCCAGCGCGGACTACATCATCCTCGACGGCCGCGGCGGCGGGACTGGCGCCGCGCCAAAAATTTTCAGGAACAAC
>CAYZDM010000392.1:0-3700 GCA_964476875.1 uncultured Sandaracinaceae bacterium
GTTCTCGCCGCGTCAGCACGCATTCCTCGCGGGCGTCAAAGAGCGCTTGGCCGAGTCGCTCAAGACGAGTGAGGACCGCAATCCAACGCTCAACGCAGCACAGATCGCGGAACAGACTGGGGTCGACGCGGAAGACGTCGAGCGCGCCTTCGATCTCGGGTTGGTCGGGGGTGCACGTTCAGGCGACACGCTGCGGATCGCAGCCGCCGATGTGTGGATTTTCGAGGTCTTCGGCAGGGTTCGCCAGCTCGGATTCACACCCGAGCTCGGCTTTCGCGTCGAAGACATGGCGCTCTACCAGGACGCGATCACCAATCTCCTCAACGAAGAGGTTCGGCTGGTCTCGTCGCGGTTGTCCGAACTGCCCCCCGAAAAGGTCGCTATCATGATCGAAGAGGTCGTTCCGATACTCGATCGCTACATCATGCGTTTACATTCCACGAAGATTCGAGAATTCTTTGCCGACGTGCTCTAGAAAAGGAACTGACCATGCTCAGTGACAAACTGCTCGACACTCTACCCCACGAAATTCGCCGTCGCCTCGAACCGTATGTCGAAGCGGTGCAACTGATGACGCAGACCAACAACGCCAAGGTGCTGCGGTCGATGGGGCCGTCGGGTGTTCGCGGTTTGATCCTTCAGCGCGGCAAGCAAGGCGTGCCTACGAAGATGCCTTCGAACCACGAAGTGTACTTCGATTGGACTTACCCAAACGATCAGCCGGAGATGCGCGACCTCTACAATCGCGCAAAAGAGCAGCAATGGAACGGCAACGACCTTCCCTGGCACATCGATGTTGATCCCGAGAACCCGGAGAAGCCGATCATCCCGCGCCATTTCATGGACTACAACGCGCTGCGCGGCATGGGCATCAAGTTGACCGACCTCGAGGAACGAAGACTCAACTCCAGCGTCGCCTCCTGGATGCTCAGCCAGTTCCTACACGGCGAGCAGGGAGCGCTGTTTGCGGCGGCTCAGGTCACTGAAGCGGTGCCGTTCTTCGATGGCAAGCTTTACGGGGCGACCCAAGTTGTCGACGAAGCGCGCCACGTCGAGGTGTTCCATCGCTATCTCGATACCAAGATGAACAAGCTCTACCAGATCAACGACAACCTGTTCGTGATCATCGACGCGCTCATTCAGGATTCGCGATGGGACGTAAAGTTCCTCGGTATGCAGATCATGGTCGAAGGCCTGGCGCTCGGAGCCTTCGGAACGCTGTACCAGATGACCGGCGAGCCCATGCTCAGGGCGCTCCTCAAGATGGTGATTCAGGACGAGGCCCGACACGTGCACTACGGCGTCATCGCGCTCCGTGACCACTTCCGGATCGAACTAAGCGACAGCGAACGCAAAGAGCGCGAGGACTGGGCCTTCGAGGTCGCTCTGCTGATGCGCAACCGCTTCTTGTCGTTCGAAGTCTACGAGGAGTGGTTCGAACACAAGCTCTCCCGCAAGAAGTGGGCGCAGTTCGTGACCGACTCGCCCGGCTTCTCGCTGTTTCGGGAGGTGATGTTCAAGCGCTTGGTGCCGAATCTTCGTGAGATCGGGCTCCTCAGCGACCGCATCAAGCCACACTATCAGCGCGCGGGCCTAATGCAGTACGCCGACGGGAAGTCGGCCATCCACCTCAGCGGCGACCAACTCATCGCCGAACTCGACGCGGCCTGAAGCGCTCGATCAGGATTCGGCCACGACGATGAGCAGGGCATCCGCGTCCACTTGCTCACCCGTCTCGACGAGTAGCTGCTCGACGGTACCGTCTTGAGGGGCGGTGACCGAGTGCTCCATCTTCATCGCCTCCATGACCATGAGCACCTGGCCGGCCTGAACCGCATCGCCTTCCTTGACGCGCAGCTCGACGATTTTTCCGGGCATCGGCGCTACACAACCGCCCGCCGGAATTGCGCGTGACTTGTCTGGGAACCGAGGCTTGCGCTCTAGTCCGACACTGAAGTTGGAGGAATGCACATAGACGCGCTCGCCATCGAAGATCATGCGGGCGCGCCACCGATGCGGGCCCTCTTCGAGCGTGAGCTCAGGTGACTCCCAAGCAACCACACGAAACTGACGTTCCTGCTCCCGGCACCATACCGTAAACAGTCCCTCGCCCAGGTGGTGGTAGTCGACGCGAACTTCCTCGTCGCCCGAGAGGTACTCGACCGACTGAGGTATGTGATAGTTGTTTCGCCAGCCAGACTGGATGCCGGGGAGAAGCATCCTCTTGCGATCGCGGCGTTGCTGGTCCGCTAGGGCAGCAGCAATCGCGGCCCGGAGGCGATTGGCCTCCGATACGGGGTCTCCGAGCTCGGCCCCGAGGTGTTTGTCGATGAAGTGGGTGTCGATGTCCCCCGCGATGAACGCTGGGTGGTCGAGCACGCGAAGCAACAGCGCACGATTGGTGGCGACTCCCTGAACGCTCAGGGAACGTAGCGCGTGCCGCATCCGCTGCAGTGCTAGCGGGCGGTTCTCCCCGGATGTGATGATCTTCGCGAGCATCGGGTCGTAGTGAATGCTCACCTCGCTGCCGGTTTCCACGCCGCTGTCGATTCGAAGACCCTCCGCGGGCGGCAAATCCCAATCGACCACCGTTCCGCTTTGCGGCAGGAAACCAGCAGCCGGATCTTCGGCATAAAGGCGAACCTCGATGGCTGCCCCTTCAAACCGCACCTGGTCCTGCGTGAGCCGAAGTGCTTCGCCTCGGGCGACCAAGATCTGCTCTTCGACTAGGTCGAGCCCCGTGACGTATTCGGTGACGGGATGCTCGACCTGCAACCGCGTGTTGACCTCGAGGAAGTAGAAGCTTCGATCCGGGGCGAGAATGAACTCGACGGTGCCGGCGTTCTGGTATCCAATCGCGTTGCCGCACGCGCCCGCGGCTTCACCCATCTCCCTACGGAGTTCGGCGTCGAGCGCCGGCGAAGGCGTCTCTTCGATGATCTTCTGGTGGCGCCTCTGGATCGAGCACTCTCGCTCATTGAGGTGGATCAGGTTGCCGTGGGCGTCGCCCAAAATCTGGATCTCGATGTGGCGCGGGTCCTCGATGTACTTCTCGACTAGGAGGGTTCCGTCTCCGAACGAGCTCTGCCCCTCGCGAGTCGCCGAAGTGATCGCGTCGGCGAGCTCACCCTCCCCCCGAACGAGCTTCATGCCCTTGCCACCGCCGCCGGCGCTGGCCTTGAGTAGAGCCGGAAAACCAATCTTGATCGCCTCTTTCGCCAGGACCGCTGGATCCTGGCTGGCGCCGTCGTAGCCAGGAATCACTGGCACTCCGGCTTTCTCTACCAATGCCTTCGCCTCGCGTTTCGACCCCATCGACCGAATCGCATGAGGCGTGGGCCCGATGAAGATGACGCCGGCCTCAGCACATGCGTCCGCGAACGCGGCGTTCTCGGCTAGGAAGCCATACCCAGGATGAATCGCATCGGCGTTCGTCAGGGCCGCGGCTTCCAAGATCTTGTCGATGCGCAGGTAACTCTCGCTGCTTGGAGCCGGCCCGAGAAGAACCGCCTCGTCTGCCTCCCGGACGAACGGCATCCTGGAATCTGCGTCCGAGTACACGGCCACGGTCGCGATGCCCATCTTGCGGCAGGTCCGCATGATGCGACGCGCTATCTCGCCGCGGTTGGCCACGAGGACCTTTTGAATCGTAGTGCTCAACGCCGGCTCCTTAGTGACGAAAGACGCCCCATGATGTGGT
>CAYZDM010000393.1:0-3689 GCA_964476875.1 uncultured Sandaracinaceae bacterium
GCACCCGGGGGGAACTCCAGAGTCACACCGTTTCCAAAGCTCAAGGTGCCGCCCTCGGGACCGACTTCGAGCACCTGAGGCTCTCGCTCCGTGGGTTCATCGGCACAGCCGGCAACCAACAACAATGCCAAACACATCGACAGCCAAGGCTTCATGGCGATCCTTCGTGAACTTGCCCACGCATCAAGCCGCTGAGCTCCTGCAACGACATCACTTGGACGTGCTTCGCCTGACTCGCGTCAGTCAGTGCCGCGACCTCGTTCGGACTGAGGAAGATCGAAGCGGCAATTCTGGTCCCCGAAATGAACGGGGGGTTGATCTGCCTGTGCGGCTGAACTGGCGAGCCAAACAGCGTGAAGATGAGATCTCCGTTTTCCGAAGAAGCGCCCTGGCGCACCTGGCCATCCCGGAGCTCGTCGCCCTCGGACAGGTCGTTCACAACCATCGAGTAGCTCAGGACATTGCCAAACAACCGCAAGCTCAGGGCGCCGGTCTCGGGTCGTGTCCTCGGGTCGAAGTGCGGATCGATTAGCGCGAGGGGCGACAGCGGAATCATTATGTCGAGATCGGCGCTAGGCGTGGTCGGCGGCTCCGAAATGATCGGCGGCGTTTCCTCGTCTTCGAGGAGACCCAACCGCCCGTCGTCGTCCACGCCGCAGTAGAAGAACACCGGGTCGGTGACCACCACGGGTGCCTGGCCCGCGAACTGAACGAACGTGGTGTCGAAGTTGCAAGACCCGAGCGTGAGCGTGCCTCCTTGGATCGAGCCGTCGTCCGACGTGAGCGCAAAACCTGCCCCGTGCGAGCGCTCGTAAACCTCGCCGACGATCAGCGTCGCCGGTTGCCCCTTCCGCGGGTCGTCGGCCTCGAAGATGCCCGCATCCGGTCCGAACCGGAACGACTTGTGCACGAGGTCCGCCGCCGTCAGCTCGCGGAACCCGTCGGTTCCAGCGCCGCCACTTTCGTCGCCTTCGCTTCCACACGCCGCCACTGCGAAAGCCAAGGCAAACAACCACAGCCAACGTTGCATACAGGCTCTTGGTGCAAAGCGCGTGCCCACGGAAGACGCCCGGCCGCGGGAGTTTTCGCACCCGAGGCCACGCAAGCGCTGCGCAGAACGGCATGCGGGTGCAAAGCATGCACGGGTGCCGACACCTCTAGTGGATGGTGGAGTTGGTTACCTGGGGGTCCCCGTTGGCTAGAACGAAGATGCCCGGGTAGCCCGCGGTTTCGAAGCCGTCACTCGGGTTGTTTTCGAGCACCGAGTCCTCGATGACGAGCCTGCCGCTACGATCGTTGCTGACGAAGAAGATAGCGCCGCCCCCTTCGTTGGCGCTGTTGTTCGCCATGAGGGTGCCGCAGACGGTCAACGTAAACGTGTTGCCGTCGTTGTAGATCGCGCCGCCGCTTCCGCCACCGGGGGTGCCGCCGCGCTGCGGGTTTGCGCCAACGCCGATCGCTTCGTTGTTGGTGAACGCGCTGTTGATGACCATGTACGAAACGCCGATCGAGCTCAGCGCTCCGCCGTTCGAACAGACGTTCGCGAGCTCTCCCGCGCCGCCAAACGTGCTGTTGACCACGTAGACGGGTCGATCCTCGTGCTGGTCGAACACTCGAATGGCCCCGCCGCCGACATCGGGCCCAACGTCGTGGCAGACGTTGTTGAAGAACCGCGAATTGACCACCTTGAACCGCCCGCCACGCACGAAGATGGCCCCGCCGCCGTCTTCCTCGGCTTTGGCATTGCCGTCGACGAAGGTGAGATTCTGCACAGTGAGGCGCGGATGATCCTGGTCGTTGCAATGCGACGTCGTCCACACCTGGTCCTGGTCGCAGGTGTTCATGTAGAGAATCCGAACGCCCCCACCACCGCTCAGCGTCACCTTCCCGCCACCATCGATCACGACGTCCGGGTTCTGGTCGTTGAACACCTTGGCGGTGCGGTCGAGCGTGATGACGACCGGCTCGGGCCCACAGTCGAACGCAATCACGCCGCCACGCGCAACCGCAGCCACCACCGCATCCCCCGTGCACCCCTCGGGCGTCCCGTCGCCAATCACGATGTCGGGGTTCGACACATCCACTTCTCGGGCTTCGGCAGGAACACTACAGGTGCCATCGCCATTGCCTGTCGGAGGCCCATCGTTTGGATCGGTACGCGGATCGGCCGGCGTAGACTCCCCACACGCAGACAACACGAGGACGGCCGCCGCGGTGCGGCTTGCCCAAGAAACTCTAAGCACCATGATTTCCCCTTTTTTAGGGTAACCGGCGACTCGGACAGCTCCAAAACCGATCACCTGGCGGCTCCTGCTCGGATCCGCCAAGACGCGCGCTCACCGCATGGCGGTGGGGGAATCCGCGTGCAGGAAAAGATCAGAAATGTGGCGATTATCGCCCACGTTGACCACGGCAAGACCACGCTCGTCGACGCGATGTTGCATCAGACCGGTGTGTTCCGGGCCAATGCCCAGGTGCGCGACCGCGTGATGGATTCCAACGACCTCGAGGGCGAGCGCGGCATCACGATTCTGGCCAAGCACGCCTCGATTCGGTGGAAAGACTAAAAGATCAATCTCATCGACATGCCTGGCCACGCGGACTTTGGCGGCGAGGTCGAGCGCACCCTTCGCATGGTCGACGGCGCCCTTCTGCTCGTCGATGCCGCCCTCCCCCAAAGGCGGTTCGTGTTGTCCAAGTGCATCGAGCTCGACCTTGCCGTCGTCTGTGTCGTCAACAAGATCGACCGAAGCGACGCGCGGCCGGACGAAGCCCTCAACGAGGTGTTCGACCTCTTTTGCGACCTCGGCGCCACCGACGAGCAAGCGGACTTCGCGCACATCTACGCAATCGGCAAAGACGGCATCGCGAAACACGAGCTCGCGGATGAATCGAGCGACCTCACGCCGCTCTTCGAAACGCTGATAGAACGGCTTCCCGCGCCCGAAGGAGAGGCGGACCCTCCTCTTCAGCTTCTGATTCACAACACGATTCACGACGAGTACATCGGGCGCGTCGCGATCGGCCGCGTGCCAAACGGCACGATCAAGCAGCAACAGATGGTCGCGATCATCGGTGAGGACGCGACCGTCGAACGGAAGGTCGGCGCCCTCTGGGGCTTCGAGAGCCTCGAACGCGTGCGCATCGACGAGGCCTCGACTCTCTTAGCCCATCGGGCTCATCCCGAGGGCGCAATTGCGCGGTACTAGCTCTTTATGTCGCGTGGCTCGCGGCGCGGACAGCGCCTTTGTGTTGGCTATGCTCTCACGTCGCCTTCGAGAGGAAGCAGAACGGCCAAGAAGTCGACGTGACCGAAGTCGACATCTTCGGCGATACCCCAGATCACGGGAAGCCCAATCGCGTGTTCATCTACAATGGACCGATGTGGGCCGTGTGAAATATTCGGGTTACGGGCTGTCGACGATGTCGATCAGTTGCAAGAGCGTTGCGGCTTGATCGTCAGTGAAGATCTTTGCGGCATGTGCGCGGGCGATGGCGCGCAAGAATGCGTCGCGATCCAATCGGTCACGGTGACCGGAATAGGGCGAGCCATGGCCCTTCGTGACCGGAATCGGGTATGTCCGGGTGTCAGAATCGCTTAGTAAAAGGGCTTTATGCGTCGTATGTCGCTGTTTTCTTAATCCATTGGCTCCTGGTTCGAGTCCAGGATGGCCCACCCAATGATTCCG
>CAYZDM010000394.1:0-3689 GCA_964476875.1 uncultured Sandaracinaceae bacterium
AAGGGGACTGTCCCCTTTTTCGAGGGGTTAATTTTGGGCGGCGGTCTCTACGGCTTTTAGGAGGCTCTTGCTGTAGACGCCGCGTTGGGCGAGTTGGTCGCGTGCCCTCTTTGCGGCTGCATCCCACGCGGCTTGATTCGCGCTCGTGTCGACTTCGGTGAGGCCGCGGCCTTTGAGTGTCTCATACGCGCGCGTGTCGTCGCGGCCGACGATTTGGTCGAGCTTCGACGCAGCGCGGGCCGCGGTGTCGAGCAATGTCTTTTGATCGGCCTTACTGAGCTCGTTGAACTTCTTCTTACTGATGATCGATCCGCCGACGATGATGTTGAAGTTGGTCGACGTCACATACTTGAGTTGCGTGTACCACTGGAACGCAATCGCAGCCATCGCCGACGCCGGCACGACGTCGATCGAGCCTCCCTTGAGCCCTGGCAGTAATCCGGACGCTCCAACGCGCACCGGGTTTGCTCCAAGGGCTTTGACGTACTCTAGTGCGACGGCGTTGTCTTTGCCCGCCCATGCGGGCCTGCCAGCAAGATCGGCGGGCGAGCTGAACTCGGTGGCCGAGAAAACGCGATTCTTGCCTCCGTCGCCCCAGGCGAGCAGTTTGAATCCGCCGTCCTCGATCGCTTTCCGCAGCTGTGCGTCGAGTTTGTCGCGCACGCGATCGAGCTGGGCGTCGTCGGTGAGGAGCCCAGGGGCCGTCAGCACTTGAAGCTCCGGCGCGACCATACTCAAGCCGGTCGTCGCCACCCCCGCTGCATCGAGCTTGCCTTCCTTGATGCGCTTGACGAGGTCGCGGTCGCTCCCCTCGCTTCCGCCGGAGAACACGCGGAGCTCCACGCGTCCCTCGGTCTCTTTCGCGAGCGTACGACTCCAGGCCTTGAGGACCTTGACGAAAGAGGACCCCGGAGGTGCTAGCGATGCGATCCGAATCGTCGTTGCTTGGACCGTCGGAACTTGAGAGCCGGCAGGGGATCCCGGGACCGTCAGCGCGGCGATCGTAAGTGCGAGGATCAGAGGGTTCTTGCTAGTTTGCATATGACTCACGGTTGGACGGCTCGACGCCGCGGTTCTTCATTTCTCTGCGGCGAGTTTCGCGACCTGTTCCAGCAGACTCTTGCTGTAGACCCGCCCTGCCAACTGCTCTCGCGATTTCTTGGCGATCGCATCCCACTCCGCTTTGTATGGAGTGAGATCGACTTCGGTGATTCCCCGTGCGACTAGCGTTGCGTACGCCTTGCTGTCGTCGCGGGCCACGATCTTGTCTGACGCTCGCGCGGCCCGCTCTGCTGTGTCGAGCAAGATCTTCTGGTCACCGGGCGTGAGCTGCTCGAACACTTCCTTCTTCACGATGGAGCCGCCGATGATGATGTTGAAGTTCTGCTTCGCCATGAAGTTGAGCTTCGTGTACCACTGGACGGCCACGGCCATGATGGCCGAGGTGGGGACCGTGTCGATCATGCGGGTTTGCAACCCACCATAGACCTCGTTGGCTCCGACGCGGACGGGATTGGCTCCGATCGCCTCCAAGTAGCCCGCGAACACAGGGTCATCTTTCCAAGCCCAGGGGCGCGCGCTCTTGAGGTCACTCGGCCGGGCGAAGGCGTCGGCGGAGAACAAGCGATTCTTGCCCCCGTCACCCCAGGTCAACAACTCGAAGCCGGCCCCGCGAAACAGTTCCTCGAAGCGCCCGCGAAGCTCTGCCCGGACGTGATAGAGCTGCGGCAACTCGGTGATGAGACCGGGCGCGGTCAGGACCAGGATCGGGCGTACCACCATGCCCATCCCGGTGGTCGTGATGCCAGCCGCGTCGATTTGTCCCGCGCGGATCTTCCGGATGAAGTCGCGCTCATCGCCCTGGCTGCCACCGGTGTAGAAGCGAAGCTCGGCTCGTCCCTCGGTTTCCTTCTTGAAGGTGCGACCCCACGCCTTGAGGACCTTGCCAAACGCGGAGCTTGGCGGCGCGAGGGAGGCGTAGCGAATTACGATGGGCCCGTCGGCTGCAGCGACGGAGCCGCCGCTACCGGGCAAGAAAAGAGCGGCGGCCGCGAGCGCGACCACCAGCGAGTGTTTCCAACTGCTCACAGCGGATCCCCTTACTACAAGCCGAGTCCAGGAACCAATCGCCGTCTGAGGAAATCGCGAAGTTCCTGCTCGGTACGGCGGGGCTCGGAGGCAGCCAGGAGAGAGAGCATGATCCGGAGCATCAGCTCCATGGATTCAGCGGCTTCCGCCTCGTTCCAGCCGGTGGCATCGATGGTTTCTGCCAGGGCGACGCGCGTAAAGGTAATCGACGCGGGCTGGGTGAAACCGCTCAAAACGCCCGCATCGAACATGGCCGGCTTCCAAACCTGCCTGAGAACGACGTTCTCATGGATTGCGCGGAGCGTGAACAGGGTCGCCTCGACGATCTTCTCACCCGCGTCGGCGAAGGGGCGAATGTGTTCCTGCACCTCGTTTGCCAGCCGCAGACCCGCCTGGAGCAGCACGGAGCGGACGAGTTCGTCCCGATCTTTGAAGTAGCGGTAGACCGTCGGCCGACTCACGCCGGCTTCGAGCGCGACGTGCGCGATTCCCGTCCCGGCAATCCCGTCCCGAGCCACACAGATCGCGGCGACTTCGAGCAGCCGTTCCCGAGCGGCTGTTCGGTGAGGGGGATCTCCGTCCCAAGCCTCGCGCTGCTTGCTACGTGGCTCTTCGTCGACGCTGCTGTCGGTCATGAATCAATGCCAGGCGACCCGGCATACCCTCCGGGTGCCCCGTTGATACCACGACTCGAGACTTTTCGGGGCTAGCCGCCTACGCGAGCTCTTCTTCACGCCGACGGGACGCGATGTAGGCGACGCCACCGAGCAGCAAGACGATGGCGCTTCCCGCTGCGCTCGGGTCGAGCTCCGGGACTCCACGATGGGCCTTGGTGCCGCGGGTGCTGCGGGTGCCGCGGTACGTCCGGGACTGGTGTCCGTGATGCCGGTGATTGCTGCGCCATCCGCGAGCTTCTGCTTCCGGCGTGGGGCTCAGCATCCACGCGCCAATCACGACCGACAAAAGCAAAACCAAACGCTTCATGACTAGTTCCTCCCGGGTGCAGCAACAATGCTTTACATATGTACAGTCGATCTCGGATTCTGGCAAGTAAACTTCCGCGTTATCAGCTGTGATTTGCAGCACAATCACACTTCATAGCGAATTGTCGAAATGTAAAGATCACGATTACATTGCTGCGTTGCGTTATCATCATTGACTATTCGGTCTCTCTATTTTCACAAGATATGACGTCTATTCGGGGGTCTCTGATCAGTCCGGTGTTCGACCTCACAATGAGCCCGGGAGCCCGCCTGCGCGCGCCAATAGGCGTTTATCTATTGTTTTCAGCTGCTTACGGTTTGTCTGTGACATGACTCACACGAACGCGGGTTTGCTTCGAAGTCGCGCCTCCGCGATTTGCTTCACTGTAAAATTTCAGTGATTCTGTTTAGAAGTAGGAGGCCAAATGGCTTATCGATGGCTTGGAGTGCTGGCGCTGATGGCGGCGTGCTCACTGGGATGCGAAAACGAGGTCGGCGGTCCCCGCGGTGACGGTGGGGTCGGAGGCGCGGGCGGTTCCGCCGGCGTCGGTGGTTCCGGTGGTTCCGGTGGTGCGGGCGGCGTGGGCGGCGTGGGCGGCGGTCAGCCGATTGCCTGCG
>CAYZDM010000395.1:0-3689 GCA_964476875.1 uncultured Sandaracinaceae bacterium
CCAGATAGTCCTTACCGTTGTTGCCGTGGGATCTAATATTGAGTCGAACCCCTACAATTTACTAGTAGGTGGGAACCGATGTCGCACGCTTTAGGCCCCCCGATGACGCTAGCCGGGTCCGCACACCACGTACGTTGAAAGTTCCCGAATCGATCTAGTCAGGGATTCACTACTCCTTCCTCACATGCAACAACAGAGGGACCATTCTCCAAGCTAGGGCCCGGATCACCCTCGGTCAACTCACGGTTTGACAGGACTGGCCTTGAGCGCCGCGCGGCCTTCCTTCACGTACACGGTGAAGCGTACGGCGGCGGCATCATGGCGTTTCAAGACCTGCTCGCGAGCGGCATGGAGTTTGCGCACAAACTTGTCGAAGGTGAGTCCACTCACTGGTGCGCCACACTTCTTCTGCGTCTCGACGAACTGATCGAAGACCTCGCGAAAATGTGTTTCTTCGCCCTCTACACCCGGCGCCGAAGCCTCGAGCAGCGACTGCGGAACATGCTTCACCTGTGTGTTCTCTTCGGGGTCGTCGAACCCTGCATAGTCGTCGAGAATCGCGTTCGGCCGCGTCGGCGGATCGTCTGGGGCGGGCGTGAAGTGTTCCTCGCTGTGCCGAACAGTCGCTACTGCCGGGTGACGCGAGGAGGGAGCGCGCGCGGGCCAAGACGATGGTGCTTTCATCGGTCGCGACGATGGAGAGCGCTTCGGACGAGCCGTTGCGGTGCCATCGGGTCGCGCAGTGGGCGTACCCTTTGGTGGCGCAGTCGGGACGCCGAGTTCCGTTCCATGCCCCGTGTGGGGGCTCTCTGGCGCTCCTTCGAGCGGCGCCATGTGCGGCGCAACCGCCGGCTGCTTTGCCTCCGGTTCGTCGAGTGAGACTTGTTTCGCTGTCGGGGCCTCTTCGGGGAAGCCGAAGTAGCCAGCGTCCGCGCTCTCGCGCGTTTTGCTGAGGATCTGGTCGAGGTCAACCGAGGCCCTCTCCTCGCGGTCTTCTTTGAATCCAACCCCCGCGCGGAGGGCGACATTGAGGTTCTCCGCGATCTTGCGGTAGTGGCGTCGCAGATCCCCCTCCGGAAGGCTGTTGAGCTGGTTCTTTGCCAGGCTCTCACTCGTCTTGCGGAGAATCACCACGGCCTTGTCGTGCTCGAGGTAGAGCAGAAACAGGCCAAGCAATAGCAGAAGGAGCGGGACCCCGATGACCACCAGCCACGGGAGCGACGCTACGTCTTCCTTGAATGTGTTCGCAAAGAGCCCGCCGAGGCCCACGGTGCTGCCCCTACGTCCAATGACGTACCCTACCTGGGCATGCGCAGCTTCGCCGCGGATTGGCGACACCACAGCGAGCGTTCGTTCCCCAATGGCAACTAGCTCATTTGCATCGCTCGCCGCGCCGGGCGCCTTGTCGAGCGCGTTCTTCAGCTCGGCACTACTCGGCGCTGTGGCGCCTCCGACGTGCGCGCCGATCAACCGATCGCGGAAGAAGAAGACAATCGACGCGTTCGGAAGCTTGCTGCCGAGCCGTCGAGCCAGGTCGTCGCCGACCGCCATCCCGTGAACGACAGCGCCCACATAGCGACCACCGTCAAAGACCGGTCGAGCGGCCATACGGAAGACGTCTCCATTGTAGACCCACACGTCGTCGCGCATGAAGCCCCGAAGCGCGTCGCGAACGAGCGGCATCTTGTCGAGCTGCTCGGCACCCATTGCGGTCTTATCGAGCGTCGCCACGACCTCGCCCTCAGCGTCCACTGCGAAGACCATGTCGCCTTTGCCCTCTTCAAGCTTGGCGTTGAGGGCGTTGAGCTTTTGGCTTAGGCGCTTTCGTGTCGCCACTGGTGGCGTTCCCAATCGACCGCTGGAGCTACGCAAGGTTTGCCGGACTTCCGGCTCCACTGCGATGGAAGCCAGTGCATCCAAACGCAGGCGTGCATCTAGGCGCATCCAAAGCTCAGCTTCGACGCGATCGCGACGAAGGTGTTCTTCGAGTTGAAAATCCGCTTCTCGACTGGCTGCCGACTTGTTCAAGAAAGCGCCCGCAAGCGCTCCTCCGACGGCGAACGCGAGAACCAGGTACCAAAGGCGAGACAACATCGGCTAATTCCCCCGACTCTTGCTCATGCTGAGCGGGTCGACCTTTAGAGTCTTCCCTGCTGGCACGGTGACGCGGCGCATCGCGACTTGTTCTGCTCCACGAAGAATCCTGAGCGAGTACGGGCCCGGCGGAACGTTGTCGAATCGGAACTTGCCGCCCGCTGTGACCGTTGCGCAAGCGACGAGCTCGCGCATGGAATGCAAATGCCCGTCCACGTGCCCGTAGATGCGATCCCCCAGCTCCCAAGGTCCACCCGCGGGAACAGGAATCACCCGGACGGTGCCCGGACCAGATTCGAGCGGCGTGAAACCAGGCAGCCCTTCGATCGAGAGTTCGTGTGTGAACTGGTCCCGGTTTTCTACGCGCAGGGCTGTCCCGGAGCGAGCCGCGATCGTCGACGGATCGAGTCCGCCTCCGTCAAAGCTGAACTTGCAACCGACAGGCGGTCCCGTGAACTTGCCCGTAAGTACCGCAAGCACGTCAACGTTGTCGCCCGTGTCGCGTCGCTCGGGTAGGGCACCGTTCCAGACCCGCCAGTAGTAGTTCTGTTCACTGGAGTCAGAGGTCGCGTGCTTGCTCGCATTGCCTTGAACCGATCCTTCGACCGTTTCGGCTGATGCGCCCCCGAGGGCGACGAGCAAAGCTGCGGCGCATCCGGCCCCCAGCATGATCCAATTCCTAAATCCACGCATCGTTATTTCTGTACTATTACAGCCCCACTGAGAGAAAGGTAACAATTTTCCCGATTCGCGCCCACATTCGCCGACGGCAGGGCGTATCGGAGGTCGCAAGGGGGGGCTCAGCGGAGATGGGCTAGAGGGCTGTGTAGTCGATCAGCTTGACCGGGTCGGGATGCAGGCGCGCACGCATGGAGTTGGTCATCCCCGCGGGATCACCCCCGATTTCGATTGCGTTGGGCTCGTCGAACTCAAACTCGACGTCGTCCGCGTACACGTCGATCAGGTTCTCGTTACGATAGGTGCCCTTCCAGACGCTGAGCATGTGTGCAGCAACGTGCAGTGGACTCGTTGCGACCACGCGAAGACAGAAGCGTCCCGGGGGCCGGTTGTCGGCGAACGGAAAGACCCGCACGCCAAACCCCCAATACGGAATGGTCGACACGAGTGCGGCGATGCACGTGCCCTCGAAGATGACTTCGTCTTTCTCGAGCGGAGGCCCGACGGGGCGACCGTACTGGTCGAGGCGTTCGGCTGCACCGCGATTGACGATTCGAACTTCCATTCGCGGACGAAGTGCCAGTTGGGGGATAGTTAATGTTGGGATCGAGATGGCATACGAGAGCGCGCCGGTTGCGCGTTTTCCCACGAGCGGCACGTGACGAACGATCGAACGCACTTCGTGAAAATGCTTGAGGCCCAGGGCATCGAAGCCCGCGCCCGCGAACGGCGTCAGCAGACCTTCCACCTCGATCAGTCGGAAGTTCCGGTGCGGGCTGTCGTGTCGCAGTCGCGCGAAGTCCGCGAACACTCCTTTGCGGGAGGTGCCGGCGCCGAGAGCCCAGGCGAGCGAGTTGCCGGTGCCGAGCTTCAAAAGGCCGAAGCAAGGAGGTTCCAGCGCTTGGCCGCGTGCTTCT
>CAYZDM010000396.1:0-3688 GCA_964476875.1 uncultured Sandaracinaceae bacterium
CCACCTTGGACAACAAGAGCCGGCTCGGCCGCCCTGTATGTCGACTTCTCCGGTGACTCAGTTGCCACTCAGACGCGGCCAGCGCCGTACCAGCTCTCTACATTGCGCCACTGTCCCCAAGGGAAGACGGCGGCGGAGAGCAGGCCCGCGAATGCCCAGCCGCCGATCACTATCCAGGCGCCGATCGGCGCCGATTCCATTCGCAGAAGCACCGATATCCCGGCGATACACGCGAGGGTCTTGTAGACGACCAAGTACTGGAAGAAGACCAGGTAGCGAACCGGCCAAACGGCACCGAGCGCAAACATGGCGCCTTCGCCCATGATCGCGCCGCCGTAGAGCGCCTGCACAAACGGGTCCGCACCAACTTCGACCCCCATCATGCCCCAGGCCGACGCCGGATCGGTCATCATCCACGCTCCCAAGACGAAGGAAGAGCTCGCGAAGAGAAAGCATACCAAGCGAATCATCTGGGTTCGCGATTCTGAAAGTCCGTTCGTGCTCATGCGCGGAACATAGGCAGAGAGCGGTGGCCCCTGCAAGCGCGCTTCACGCCCCTAGTCGCTTCGGCAGAATCTCCAGTACGCCACGCTCGGCGTCCGCCTGATCGACGCCGACCGAAATGACATCGAACTTCCCGTGGCTGTGCAGGGGACCGAGGTTGTAGAAGATGAATCGGCCTTCCCCGCTATCCACCCGGAACGCGAGCTCGTCGGTGAGTTCGAGAAGATCCGCGAAGCTTGCGCCGATCAGCGAAGGAAAGACCACGTCCTGGGCGCGGTAGGTGGGGCGGGGTCCCCCGAGTATCCGCTCGAGCAGGCTCATCGGAGTGCTGGTCCCACCCCATCGTCCGTTGCATTCGGTGAAGACCACCTGGAAGTCACCCTCTGGATCGCCCGTGACGAGATGGTCGAACGAGCACCGTCCGACGTAACCCAACTCCTGAAGTGCTGCGGCGACAGTCAGGCCGGCGGCGCCAAGCTCTCGATTCACGGCGTTCGGTAGGGCGGAAGGTCGACTTCCGACGAAGACCTTCTCCTCGCCCTTCAGGATCTGCTCGTAGATGCCGTCCAGCTGGGGGTCGCCCAATCCAAGCGGCGGGATCCAAATTTGAGTGGAAGGCGAGAGGTCGGTCTCGAGCCATGCGACTGAAAGGACCTCCTCGCCCGCAGGCCATTCGGTACGGAGAAGGAATTCGCGCACCGCCTCGGCTGCGTCGCGCTCCGATCGCACATCGTGGGCCGCGAAGACCGCGTTGCCCATTGCCGATGCACATCGCGTGCGCTTCAGCCCAATTCGATCGTATCGCCCCGCCAGCGCCCGCAGGTTGCTTTCGATGCCCGCCGGATCCCGAGCGATCCGCGTTTCGACCAAGGCGTCGCGACCGAGCACCCGGGCCACCAACTCGTCGAACAGCGCTTTGTCATTTGCGATCCACGTGACCGGCGGCGGGGGGGACAGCACGCGCACTGGGCTTCGGCTGTCGACACTGAGCATGGCCGCAAGCTCCCAGACGTCTTCGATCCCCATGTACGGATGGATCGTCAGTCCCCCTGCGCCTCGCGCGATCTCGACCAAGCGTCCATGCGTCACGCCGGTCATGCAGGCCTGCGCCACCGCGATTGGAGGACCAATGGGGTCGGCAACCAGGTGTTCCGGGGCACCCATGTGGAGCAAGTCTCGACAATACGGCTCGTAGCCCGCTGCCTCCGCGGTCACCGTCACGTAGACATCGTGGTCGCCGGCCCGCAGACGTCCGCGGTGTTGGTATTCTTCGACACCGGCGATATCGACGAGAAAGGGAATCCCCGACACATCATCGAGCTGCAGCGTCGGGTGAACCGTGTCGTCGGCGCGCCACCGATGAGGCTCGTAAGGCCGCAGCTTTTCCGTGATATCGAGCTGAAGCGCGAGCTCCCGCGCGGCCGCTCGTGCTCGTCCCAGGTCCGGAATAGGTTGGCCGGGCTTGGCGCTCACAGCCCCCCTTTAGCGCAGCTGCATCGGGTTTCCAGCGGGCTCAGTCCTGCGGTGGGGGCGATGCAGGTGTGTACTCACCCAGGAAGCCGTTCAGCGCTGCCCAGTAGACATCCTGGTCCAGCCATTTATTCCACAACGCGCGTGAGCCGTGTTGCCCTTTGGATGCTGGCGTGAAGAGCACCTTCTTCTTGGACGGAGCCGCGTCGAATATCGGCTTGACCACATCTCGCTCGAGCTTGGACGAGGTCACGAAGACAGGCTGCTTCACTCGCTTCGCGAAGGTCTTGACGTAGTCGGAACCCTTAGCCTTGAAGTACTCGCCCGGGGAAAAAGCAGCGACGCCGATGACGCCATCCGGATGCTCGGCCGCCAAGCGGAACACCAACGACGAAGAATAGGAACTACCCCAAACGACCACACGCTCCGCTTTGAGCTCCTTGCGAGCGTAGGCCAATGCAGCTTTCATGTCCGCGTATGCGTCCAAATAGTTCCGCGCCAAGCCCATCCTGGCGGCTCGGTAGCTGGTTTCATTCCGCACCCCGTTGACCGCGCCGCCCGAACGTTGGTCGACTGCCATGACCCGATACCCCGCCTTCACCAGTTTGGGCGCGATCTCGCGATACTCTCCGCGACTCCAGCCCGCCTGGTGAAAGAGAACAATCAGAGTCGCCGAGTCGCTTTCGGCGGGATAGACATCGGCGCGACCTTGAATGCCGCCCGTCGTGGGGAAATCAATGCTCTTGAAGCCCTCCTCGGCGGACGAGGGGCGCGGCAAGACGGTGAGTGTGAGAGCGATAGTCGCGAATATCCAGAACCAGCTGCGCATCTATTCCTCCTGAGCAGGAGCGGTGCAAGATAGCGCGAAAATGCCGTTCAGTACACCGATACGGCTCGCCTGGCGGGAGCCGAGAGCATCAGAACTCAATCGACTTCCAACACGACCTTGCCCCTTGCCCGCTTGGTTTCCATGTAGCGGTGGGCATCGGGCGCCTCATCGAGTCGGAAGAAGCGGTCGACCACCACCCTCATGCTGCCGGCGTCGATCTGTTGGCGAATCCAATCGAGTTGAGCTCGTTGTGACTTCACGACCACGAGCTTGGCACGCTTACGGCGGACGATCGTTCGCGCGATATCCTTGAAGATACGCGAACTAGGAATCGTATTCACATAGGTTCCACGTGGCGTGAGCAAGTGCGCAAGTTTGTCGAAATGATAGTTTCCGAAGACATCGAAAATCATGTCGAAGCGTTCGCTTAGGTCGACGAGTTCCGTTTGGTTGTAGTCGACTATTCGATCGGCTCCGAGTTCGGCCACGAGTTCTGCGTTCCGTTCGCTGCACACCGCGGTGACACGCGCTCCCAGAATTTTCGCGATCTGAACCGCAAAGACACCGACGCCCCCGGACGCCCCATTGATCAGGACTTCCTGTCCTGGCTTCACATGAGCGTCGTCGCGAATGGCCTGCAGCGCCGTTTGCGAAGCGAGTGGGACCGCGGCTGCGACGCGCAGTTCGACCGAAGTGGGTGCAGTCGCGAGCTGCTTACAATTCACTGCCGCGTACTCCGCATAGGCACGCCCCGCAAAGTCGTTGATCATTCCGTATACGAGGTCACCCTCGGCGAAGTCCGCTCCGATGCCGGCCTCGACTCCCTGCGCCGCGAGCTCCTCGGGACGCTTGAGACCGATCACGGCCAACAGCAACAGCCGCCCG
>CAYZDM010000397.1:0-3676 GCA_964476875.1 uncultured Sandaracinaceae bacterium
GGACGGGCCTCGGGTCGCGCCACTTGACGAGAAGCAGCGCCAGGACGAACGCGAAAAGGGCGGCGTTGATGCCGCTGAAGATGCCGAGTTCGGAGGCAAGGGCATCCGCGAGCTCGCGGTGCTTAGCGCTTCGGGACCATTTTGAGAGCGCAATTGCGCGGTACTAATCATTATGTCGCGAGGGGCGTCGCGCGGAGAGGGCCTTTGTTTTTGCTAGGCTCTCGCCAGGACCGAGAAGACGCTCACGGCGCATCAGCGGCAGCACGGCTGACCCCCGACAACGATCGGCATTTGGGGGATTGAATCTGAACACGCGAGAAGGCATAGTTAACCCATAGGGGTGCTTTGTCCGTGAACCATCTGTATCCACACAGAACGTGGCCTACTTCGATTGGGCTCTTGAGCGTGCTGGGTCTCGTGGCCTGCAACGGCCAGATCTCGAGTTCCTCGGGGACCGCGCCTCCCGATGTAGGGAGCGAAGCGAGGGTAGTGAGCCTCGGCCCGGCAGTGGGACGTCGGCTGACGCGCGAGGAATACGCCAACTCGCTCGAGGTCGTGCTTGGCGCCGTGCTCGATCCCGACGACTACGACTTGCCGCGGGACGAGCGCATTCCGGAAGGCTTTCGGAACTCGTCGCAGGACATGCTGCTGAGCCCCGCGCGCGTACGGGCCTATGACGCCGTCGCGAGTGACGCGGTCGCGCAAGCCGATGTCTTGGCGCGTGTGTCGACTCACGCCTCGTGCACGGACATGCGCGGCGAATGTTACGACAGCTTCGTCGACGGTATGGGTCTGCTCTTACTGCGCCGACGTCTCACGGACACGGATCGCGCGGTCTTTTCGAGCCTCTTCGCCGTCGCTCAGGAAGAAGGAGAAGGCTTCGACGCCGGCGCGGCGCTCGCGATGCGCGCGATGCTGCAGTCTCCGAGTTTCCTCTATCGCCTCGAGTCTCAGGCCGGGAGCAAACCTGGCGAGGGACGTGAGGTGGATGCGTTCGAACTCGCGACCCGGCTCTCGTTCTTGGTCTGGAACGCAGCGCCGGATAAAGAGTTGCTCGGCCTCGCCAGTGACGGAAGCCTCGTCGGCGAGGTCTCGGCCCAGGTCGAGCGCATGCTCGCACACCCTCGCGCGCGACGCGCCTTGCGTCAGTACGTGGAGCAGTGGCTCTACCTCGATGCACTTCCGGAGTCCTTCGCGCTGGGGGCAGACATGAAAGAGGAGACCTACCGGCTGTTCGAGCGGCTGGTTTGGGAGGAAGACACCGATTTGATGCAGGCTTTCACCGAGAAAAGGGCGGAGCTTTCCGGCGATTTGGCGGAGTTCTATGGCCTGTCGCCCCTTGAGAGCGGCTTCGCCACTTACGACTTGGGCGCCGTGCCCGAGCGGATCGGCTTCATGACCAATGCGAGCGTGCTGGGCGCACGGGTGATCAACCCGACGAGCTCGATGATCGACCGCGGCCTCTTCGTGCTGAACGACCTCTTCTGTGAAACGGTGCCACCGCCGGACGCTCCCGAGATTCGCGCCGCCATCGACGAGATCGCGGTGCCGGAGACCAGCGGCCTGAGCCAGCGCGAGCGTTTCGCCACCCAGAGCGAGGAAGCGTTGTGCCTCGGATGTCACGCACGGTTTGATCCGCTTGGCTTAGCGTTCGAGCAGTACGGGTCGGCGGGTCAATACATCACCGAAGATGAGTTCGGGAATTCGCTTCCGGGCGGGGGTGACCTTGCCGTTGGAGACGTAGAGGTCGACTACACCACCGTCGAGGAGTTCGCGTCGGCGCTGGGCGACAGCGAATCCGTAGCGCGTTGTGCAGTGCAGAAGAGTCTGCAGCACGCCTACGGCCGCAGCATGGCGGCTGGCGATCAGGATCTAGTCTCCGACATCTACGCAGAGTTTGCGGCGAACGGCCGCACGTACCGCGCGCTGATTCGCGCGATCGCGACACATCCTGAGTTCGTCCTGGTCGAGGTGGCCCCATGAGTCGATTCAACCGGCGACACTTCCTTCGCGGGGCGGGAACCGTGGCGATTGGCCTCCCGCTCTCCGCCACGATGACCCGATTCGCGGCGGCGTCTCCTGGCTCGGCGCCCCCGCGATACATTTCGTTGTTCTTTGGCAACGGAATGCCCAAGAAATACGCCCAGGCCGGCTATGGCGGGACGGTGCTTGCTCCGCTTGCGCCTCTTCAATCGAAGCTCGCGATGATTCGCGGCTTGCAGCTGAACGAAGGGGGCGGTGCCGCGCTGCACTACAAGGGAACGGCGCGGTTCGGCAAGGGGATGCACGCCCCGAGCGAGTCGACGGCGGGCGGAGAGTCGCTCGATAACAAAGCGCACCGCTCGTACGCGCCGAACTCCTTGCTACTCAACGTTAACATGCACACACATGTGACGGGTGGAAACCCTGCCACGCGCTGGTTTCACAGTTGGCGTGGAGTGAACCAGCCCAACGACGAGCTGTTGCGGCCGCTCGACGTGTTCGACGCCATCTTCGGCAGCTTCTCGCCGCCGGATCCGGGCGGCCTCAGCGATGAGGAGCGTCGTGAGATTCGCTACCGGAACAGCGTGCTCGACTCGGTTGTCCAGCAGTACCAAGAACTGTCGAGCGATCGCTCGCCGTACAGCGTTGGCGTGCGGGCGCTCATCGCCGACCACCTCGACCTCGTGCGGACGCTCGAGCGGCGCTCCCTTGAGATGACGCTACCGCTCAACTGTGATGTGCCGGCTGCGCCTCCCGACCTCACCCCGAACCAGGATTGCAGTGCCGATCTGTGCCCGGGGGACGACACGTTCTACTACGGCTCCGGCGGCTCCAACTGGAACGAAGTGTGGGAGCTCAACTCCGACCTCTACGCAATGGCGCTTCGCTGCGGGGTCACACGCTTCGGTACGATGGGGTGCTCGGGCGGCGGCGACCGCTATCCGATTCCCGAGCTCCGAGCGCAGGGCATCACCGAGAGCCCGCATATTCTGGCGCACCCTTGGACTCGTGCGAGCGAGAACGGCTTCGATATCTGCGTCCGCTGGCTGATGGACAAGGTCGCCTACTTCTTGACCCAGCTCGACGACCCCGCGTGGCCGGACCCCCAAGGCGGAACGGTGCTCGACAACACGCTGGTGCTGATCGGGACCGAGCTCGGCACTGCCAACGACAACCAGCATCACGTCGACTACATGACCTACTGGCTCGCTGGTGGCGACGGCCGCATTCAGAACGGCATCCACGACTACGACGGGCGTTCGGACGTCGATCTCTACAGCACGGTCAGCCGCGCGATGAGCATGGGTGATGAGTTCGGGGACATGGGTGATTTCAACGATCATCTCGACCTGGTGCGCTGAACCGGTTGCGGTGAGATCGAGGAATGGGGGCACGTTTCTTACTCGGGATGCTCGTCGGGGGCTGTTTGTGGCTAGGCGCCACGAGCGTCGCCGGTCGTGCCGCCATCGCAAAGACGCTTGGCGTGGACTACGGCGTATGGGGGCGCGTGCGAGGTCGCGGGTCGGCGGCTCGCGCTCAGATTCGGATTGCTGGGCCTCGCGGTAAAGAGATCACCTCGCGGGACGCCGAGCCACCTGGTCAGTCGAAGGGGAATGCCGGGATCCGGAAGGCGGCCCAGGCCGCGTTCTCTTGCCCGTCGGGCTCATGTTGAGGGCCCAATTGCGCGGTACTA
>CAYZDM010000398.1:0-3659 GCA_964476875.1 uncultured Sandaracinaceae bacterium
TCCTTAACCCCAGGGAAAAGGGGACTGTCCCCTTTTTCTGGGATATGATCTCGGGATGGGAGCGAGTCCGTCACCCCTCGTGGGGTACAACACGAACGTGCGCCATAAGGGAAACCTCTATCACATTCAAACCGAAGATTCGGGTGTGAAGAGGCCGCACGTCATCACGCAGCTTTTCGCAGATGGCGGACGTATCATCGCCTCCGAGAAGACGGCGTACGAAGAGCACGTCGGGGCCGAGAACATCGCGGTCATCGTCAAACAGCTCATGCAAGAGCAGCACAAACGCGTGTTCATCGGTCTGCGAGATGGCGTTTACGACGAAGACGCACCAAGGGAGGCCGGTGTTGTCGCGGCAGCCGCGGCGCCCTCCGCCGAGGTCACCACCGAGGTGCTCGACCACGCCGCCGCCCGCTTGGTGGAGGGGGCGCCACGCTACGAGCAGATCCGTGCTGGAAGCGTCTCTCGACAACGGATCTCTCAAGCGCCCGCGGCCCCATTCGGACACGACGTGCTCACTCAGAAGACGCTCGACGAGGTCATACTCGCATACCTCGCTCAGGACCTCGAAACCGGCACCTAGCCGCGGTCGGCTTGACACTGTTCAAGGCGCGTTGTTAGCTCTGCGCCCGTGCCAAACGCCCAAGTTTCATTCACGCAAAAAATCCCACGCTCGATCGAGAGCGACCTCGACAAGGCCAAGGCCGTCGATGCCGTCTTCTTGTTCAAAGTGAACGGCGAAGATGGCGGTGTCTGGACCGTGAACATGAAAGATGCGCCAGGGGTCACCGAAGGTGACGCCGGCAATGCAGAGTGCACGATCGAGCTCTCCACAGAGGACTGGAAGGCCATGACCGAGAAGCCCGGGTCGGCCATGCAGTTCTTCATGCAGGGCAAGATCAAGGTCACGGGAAACGCACTGCTGGCGACCAAGCTCCAGGCCGTCATCGGTTAGCCGCTGGCCACGATGCCCACCCTCAAAGAACGCTTCGTCACGCTCCTGCAGGACCCGCGGGTCGGAAAGTTGATGCAGGAGCCGAAGGTTCAGGAGCTAGCCGTGAAGGCGTTCCGCTGGCGCGGTCGTATCCAGGGAGGCTTCGACCAGGGAGTTCAGCGGGTGGCGAAGAGGTTGAATCTCGCCACCCAGCGTGACCTTCGTTCGCTCCAACGGCGGATTCGGCACCTCGAGCATGAACTTCGAGAAGCAGAAGAGCGACTCACCGACGCCGAATCTGCTCGAGAAGCTCCGGGCCGTAATTGAGTCCGAAGTAGAGGACGGCGACCAGCGGCACGATGATGCTAACGATCGCCAGGATCACGCCGAGAGCAGCGATAGCGTAGTCAGCTGCGGTTGGCTTGGACTCCGGGGCTTCGTGCGCGCGGATGAGTTCGAGGTTGCGTCGATTCGACTTGTAGGCCGCATCGAAAAGGTCTCCGACGATCGGCAGCGACCCGGCGACGACGTCGATCAAGATGTTCAGAATCATTCGATACATGATGACGCGCGGTACGCCTCGGCGGAGCGCAAGGGCCATCAAGCCCACAGACCCCACACCGGTGACGGCGTCACCGACGCCAGGAAAGAAGATGCCGATGATCGGGTCCAATCCGAATCGGAAATCGGTCCCGGGGACGCGAAACCGGTCGTCCAGCAATGTAACGAGCTGCTCCGCCCATTTTCTGAACTTCGAAACCGAACGGTCTAGGTCGACCATGCGCGCACTGTAGGCGGGCGATTAGCGCTCCGCTAGGACTTGGTCACCGCACACCTCGACGAATACGGTCCGAAGCCGCTCCTTCAGGTTCGACCCCTTCTCGACGAAATGATGGATGCCAAGCTGATGCAGCAGTTGAACATCATGCTCCTGTGCGCCCGCGCTGACGGAGATAATCGAACAACCCTGCGCGAGTCCCTCGCCCATGAGTTGCATGCAAAGCTCGACACCGTTCATCCGTGGCATGTGAAGATCGAGCAGCATCACATCCGGCTCCTCTTCTTGGACCGCGGCTAGCGCTTCTTCGCCGTCGTGGGCAACACGGATGTCTCTGGCGCCCACGATCTGCCGTACGTAGAACGTGAGAATCTTCGCAAGATCCACATCGTCATCCACGATGAGAACAGAAGGCCCCTTGTTGCTGGTGACGTCCGGTCCATCACTAGACGGCCGTTGGTCGCGAACCGCGCGCAGCTGCCATGCGACCGCTTCAGCGCTCTGAATACGCACTTGCGGATTGGGGCTGAGCATCTCGTGCACCACCTGGCATAGGTCCAGCGGACAATCCGGCCTGAGCTCCGCTAGCGGCGCCGGCTGCCCGCGCTCGTGGGCCGCCATGACCTCGCGAATCGTCGCCCCGGCATACGGTCTGGTACGTGTGAGAAGCTCGTAGGCCACGACCCCAAGACCGAAGATATCCACTAGGTGACCACTACCGGTCGCCGCCGTGTTCAGGAGCGCCTCGGGGGCCATGTACGGCGGCGAACCCGCGACACGCTGTTGCCCGTTCACATCGAACTCGGGCAGCACCAGACCGAAGTCCATCAACACGACACGGTGGACCGGCGTGAGCATGATGTTGTCCGGCTTCACGTCGCGATGGACGAGCCCGGCGCGATGCACGACGCTCAACCCTTCGCTTGCCGGCAACAATATTTGCACCGCCTCGGCCGGAGTGAAGTTCTCGCCGCTCTGCCAGCGGGTGGTCGCATGCTGGGTGAGCGACACCCCGTAGACCCGCTCCATGACGATGTAGTCGAGGCCACGGTGCTCACCGAGGGTGTGCACGCTCACCAGGCTCGGGTGCTGAAATGCAGCGAGCGCCCGCGCCTCGTTGCGAAGGGGCGGGCTCAGTGGATTCGGCCACGCCGCCTTGATGGCCACCCGCCGGTTGAGCAGGTGGTCATGGGCCTCGAAGACCTCCCCCATCCCGCCCCTCCCAAGGAGCTGCATGATTTCGTAGATACCGTCGAGAAGCTCCCCGGTGGCGAAAATCCTGTTCCCGTCATCGATCGGTGGCTCGCTCGCGGCGATGGCTTGTCCCCCCACATCGCGCATATCAGTATTTACATACTATATTGATAGGACTGTAATGCGCAAGGTCAGAGGTCGATTGGCCGAATGTCGAGACCTTCCGTGGGTTTGCCGAGGAACCTGGCCGCCGCAGCGCCAAATTGGTCCGGGAGATCGGTCACTAGAATCTCCAGGGACCCTGGTGACTCCGAAGTGGTGGAGCGCGACGCGAGGATCTCCCTCAGACGGGCGGCGGTAGCCTCGGCGCTGTCGACGATCGCGACATCGTGCCCCAGGAGTTCGGCGGCCACTTCGTGAATCGTCTCGGTGAGCAGGGGATAGTGGGTACAACCAAGGACGATGGTGTCGACGTCGGCCTCTGCGAGCGATTGTAGGTACTTGCGGGCTGCGAGACGCGGCACTTCGCCGGTCACCCATCCCTCCTCGGCCAGCGGCACGAAGAGGGGAGCCGGGCGGGCAAAGACGCTGATTGTCGCGTTTTCCTGGTGAATTGCCGCCTCATAGGCACCGGATGCCACCGTGCCCGCGGTCGCAAGGACTCCTATACGCCCGCTCCGAGTCGCCTGAACACCAGCGTGCGCCCCAGGCTGAATCACACCGATGACAGGGATGTCGAGACGTGATTGAAGC
>CAYZDM010000399.1:0-3655 GCA_964476875.1 uncultured Sandaracinaceae bacterium
TGATGCGCACGCGGACACGAACGACCAAATTGGGGCGCTCGGTCGGTGAAAAAAGATACCGCGGAGTGAACTCGGTGGTCGGCGCAATGTGTTCGATCTCGGCTTCGAAAGAGTCATTCTCGGCGTCGACCCGAACTTTCGCGGAGAGACCAACCTTGAGACCTGAGAGCGACTGTTGAGGAACGAAGACGTCGACGTAGGGGTGCTTCGTATCGGCCACCGTGGCGACAGTGGCTCCGGCGGCGACTACCTCGCCGACCCTCACCAGGACGTCCAGCACTGTGACTCGCTCCGAGGCGTGGAGGGAGTAGAGAGCCAAGCGTTCTTGTTCCGCCTCCACAGCGGCTTCGGCTGCAAGCACAGCAGCATCCGCCGCCGCGAGCTCCTCTGGCCGTGCCCCCTTACGGAGTTGTTTCAGCCGTTCATGCAGCACACGCACTCGTGCCTTGGATTGGGCGTAGGCCGCATCGAGCTCGGCCACCAGCGAGCGCGCGGTGGCGGCCTCTTCCGGTAGATTCCGGTGACGATCCAGATTCGCTCTGGACTCCCTGAGCGCCGCACGCGCACCATCGAGCTCCGCCATGGTGGAACGCACTTCCTCGACGCGCGGCCCAGCGTAGACGAGGGCCGCGATTGCCTTCGTCCGCGCAAGGTCAGCCTCACGGGCAAGCAGGATCGGAAGCTCGGCTGTGTCATCGAGAACCGCGATCAAGGCTCCTTCTTCGATCACATCCCCCCGGTCGAAACGAACTTCGCGCAGCCTGCCGCCGACGCGAAAGCCAAGATGGCGGTCGTCGTGCTCTACAATTCCCTGATACCCACTAGGGCCGTCGCCCCCGTCACTGCAGTTCGCCGTGGCGCTCAGGAGCAGGGCGCCCGCGAGGGCCCTCATCGCAAACGATGTCGTCATGATACCGGCCACGCTAGCAGCTTCGCCGATTCCTCGGAACCTCGATTGCCATCGGCAGGAGCGTTGGTGTAACAAGACGCTCTCAACCCGATGCTTGAGACCCTGCACACGGCAATGGACATTTCGATCGCGCTCTTCATCGGAGGAGTCCTGTTCGTGGCCGGTCTCGAAGTCACATTCGCGCAGGCGTTGGCACCCCTGAAGAACCGGTCGATTCTCACGCGGGCGCTGCTTGCCAACGTCGTGATCGCCCCGTCGATCGTGTACGCAATGAGTGTGGCGTTTCCACTCGAGCGCCCGTTCATGATCGGAGTCTTGCTCTACGGCGTAGCGTCGGGGGCTCCCTACACCCCAAAGCTCGTGGGCGCCGCCGCCGGGGACGTGCCCACGTCGATCGGTCTCACGATCTTACTAACGGTCCTGACGATCATCTACATGCCGCTGATCCTCCCGTCTCTAGTGCCAGGAACGCAGATTGGTATGTGGGAGATCGCGGTGCCGCTTCTTCTGCAGATGTTCGCGCCGCTGATGCTCGGCCTGTTCCTCAGGCACTTCAATGAGAGGTTGGCGGCGAAGGTAGTCAAACCCGCAAATGTGGTCGTGAACCTCTCGATGGTTATCTTTCTGGTGTTGGCGTTGGTGCTGCACCATGAGGATCTTTCGGCGACCATCGGGACCGGCGCGATCTCCTCCGCTATCGCGCTTACGGTGTTGACGTTCGGAGTCGGCTATCTACTCGGCCCGGGAGGTCGCAAAGGAAAAGCGACGCTCGGCTTCGTCACAACCGCACGCAATATTGGCGCGGCAGCCACAATAGCAACGGCCAACTTCGGAGACGAGCCGAAGGTCCTGATCACGATCGCGGTGTGCATGTTTGTCGTCTTCCTGCTCGCGTTCCCCATGGCAAGGCTGTACTTTCACAAACGCCTCGTAGTGGACTAGGGTCGCCGCATGGCTCGATACGCAGGATCGCTTCCCATAGCCGCCGCATTCATCGTTCTCGCGGCGTGCGCCAAGGACGGAGCAAGGCCCTCTTCGAAGAACGCCACCGAGGCGGTCACACCTGAGGAAGCGACTGCCATCGCGGAGGAGGCGTACATCTACGCGTTCCCGATGTTGGAAAACTATCGGACGATGTACGCGCAGGCGGTCGATAGATCGGCTCCCGGGTACCTGGCGCCGTTCAACGAGCTCGTGCCCAAGACACAGCTTCTGGGACCGGAGTTCAAAGACATCGTGCGACCAAACAACGATACGATGTACACGCTTGGGTGGCTCGACCTAAGGGCCCAACCGATGGTGATCTCGGTACCGGAGGCGAAGGACAGATACTACTCGGTGCAGCTGGTCGACGTGTTCACGCACAACTTCGCGTACATCGGGACCCGCGCGACAGGAGGGGAAGCAGGGAGCTACGTGGTCGTTGGGCCACAGTGGCAGGGATCCATGCCTGGGGACGCCGACGGCGTCTTTCAGAGCGAGAGTGGTTTCGCCTACTGCATCATCAGAATCGAGGTGGACGGATCGAAAGACGTAGCGAAGGTGGTCGAGCTTCAGAAGCAGTTTCGCCTCACACCGATGAACGTCTTCCTCGGCCGGTCGCGAGTTCCAGTCGCCGCAGGGGTGACGTTCCCCGCGTACGACCCAGGCAAAGCCTCATCGTCGGGATTCATCGACCTGTTCAACTTCTTGCTGGCAGACGTCATGATTGCCCCCGACGAGAAGGATCTCATGGCGCGCTTCGCTGAAATCGGCATCCAAGCGGGCGCCCTCTCGGCTTCGGTCGGATTGAGTCCGGAACTGCGGAACGCCATCGATGCTGGCGTCGGTCACGGCATGATGGCTCTGGACCGCGCCGCCGCAGACCCCTCTAAGCTCCCGGGCGTCACGGCGCGCAACGCAGGAGGCTGGCAGGGGATCGAAGGCCTGTTCGGCCCCGGCGAAGCGATGCGGGGCAAGTATCTAGCGCGCGCAGTAGGCGCGATGGTCGGCCTATATGGCAACGACGCGGTCGAGGCTTACTACCCCATCGGAAATCGGGACGCCGATGGAGATCCGCTCGACGGCTCACGACACCGCTACACCATGCGCTTCGAGAAAGACGAGATGCCGCAAGTCGAAGCGTTCTGGTCGATGACCATGTACAGCCTCCCCGATCAACTCATGGTCGCCAACCCGATCAGCCGCTACTCAATCGGCGATCGCAGTCGACTCAAGTACGGCAAGGACGGTTCGTTGACGATCTACATTCAGAACGCGTCGCCGGGAGACGACAACGAGGGCAATTGGCTTCCCGCCCCGGATGGTCGATTCTCGTTACAGTTTCGGATGTATCTGCCGAAGCCCGAGGCGCTGGACCCACTCTACCTGCCGCCGCCAGTTCGCATGACGAAGTGACGCGACTCAACTAGTTGGACATCCACTGGGGCAACGGCTCGCTCTTGCGAACGAACGAGATGGCGTTGGTTCCCGAGCGCCCGACCATCACTGCCTCGATTAAAGGTGCGTGCGTGTCGCGGCTCCCGGCGTACCACTCGACGATGAAATTGGCGCCCGACCCTCCTGTGACGTCTTGCCGCTCGACTAGGAACGCGATCGTCTGGAGGGGGTTGAGCTTGATCAATCGGTCGACCTGTGTCTTCGAAAGCTTCCCGTCGGTGTCGTAGTACTCCACCGTGCTCACATATACCGGGCGCTTCGGGTCCACGTTTCGAATGCTCAGTGTCGTTTCGAGCAGGTACGGGC
>CAYZDM010000400.1:0-3653 GCA_964476875.1 uncultured Sandaracinaceae bacterium
CTTCGACACCCCCCAGCGATTTTTTGCCAGCGCGATGTCGATCTTGGCTGCTGTCTCTCGACTAGAGAGAAAAAGGCAGGCAATTTCGAGCCTGCACCAGCCCGGAAGGAAGTCCGATGCAATATCTGTTGTTGATCTACGAAGACGAGAAAGCCTTGCACGACCGCGACGAGGAGACTCGGAATAAGGTGTTCGGCGAGTACAACGCCTTCACGAAATCGGTCCGTGACGCGGGGCAATACGTCGCCGCGGACGCCCTACAACCGACGGCCACCGCGACTTCCGTTCGAGTGCGCGAGGGCAAGACCCTCACCACCGACGGCCCTTTCGCCGAAACAAAGGAACAACTCGGGGGCTTCTACCTGATTGAAGCCGCTGACCTAGACCAAGCGATCGCCACCGCCGCGCGCATCCCTTCTGCTCGCTTCGGGACGATCGAAGTGCGGCCGATCTGGGCATACGAGTGAGATAGTTCGCCCGCGTGTCGGTTTCTGCTCATGGCTCGTTGCAAGCTGTCCTGGAAACGGACCGCGCGCGCATCTTGTCCTCTTTGATTCGGACTTGTGGCGGTGATTTCGACCTCGCGGAAGAAGCACTCCAAGACGCGGTGGTCGCCGCCACGACGCAATGGCCTCAACGGGGAGTCCCCGATGCGCCGGACGCGTGGCTTCTGCAAACGGCGAGGCACAAAGCGATCGATGCGATTCGGCGGGACCAGCGCAAGCGAGAGAAGCTCGCGGAACTCGGGTACACGACCTCGCTTCAACAGAGAGAGGAAGACATGACGCCGATCCCCAATGACATGCTTCGACTGATCTTCACCTGCTGCCACCCGGCGCTGAGCGAAGAGGCGCGGCTTGCGCTGACGCTACGAACCGTCGTCGGGCTTCCCACGACCGAGATCGCACGGGCATTCTTGGTCAGCGAGCAGACGATGGCTCAGCGTCTGGTCCGCGCGAAGAAGAAGATTCGAGATGCGGGGATCCCGTATCGGGTGCCAGAACGAAACGAGATGCCCGAAAGGCTCGAGGCGGTGCTGTTGGCGGTCTACCTGGTCTTCAACGAAGGCTACAGCGCGTCGAGTGGGGAACAGATCGTTCGCGGAGAGCTTTGCGCGCATGCGATTCACATCGGAAGAATCCTGTCGGACCTGATGCCAGACGAGGGTGAAGCCATCGGACTTCTGGCCTTGATGCTCCTACAGGACTCGAGGCGCCGCGCGCGCATGAACTCCAATGGCGACCTCGTGTTGCTTCGCGACCAGGACCGGAGCCTCTGGAATCGGGAACAAATCGACGAAGGGCTCCGACTCTGTCACGAAGCACGGACGACCCGTTCGGCAGCGGTCTACGGAATCCAGGCCGCGATCGCGGCGGAACATGCCAGAGCCGCAACCGCAGACGACACCGATTGGGCACAAATCGTTCGCCTGTACTCAGAATTGCTGCGGGCGCGTCCGACGCCGGTCGTTGCGCTCAATCATGCGGTGGCGACCGCGATGGCGTACGGGGCAGAAGAAGCTCTTCGGTTGATCAACACGCTGGCCGACGACCTCGACGGCTACGGGCCATTCCACGCCGCGCGCGCAGACTTCTACCGAACGACCGGTCGATGGCGTGAAGCCGAAGATGCCTACCGCGGCGCGATTGCCCTTGCGACGAATGACCCCGAGCGACGTTTCCTCGAGGGCCGCCTCCAGGAGGTGCGGGGCGCTTACCTAGACTGACACCGCTGTACGAGTCACGACTTGTCGACAAGGAGCAAACGATGAACGACAAAACAGCGGTTCGGCAGCTGGCTGAGCTCTTTGCGCAAACCGGCAAAGCCCACCACAAAGCGTTCAGCGATACCGATGGGGATGATGCCGATTGGCCGATCTGGTACGCCAACTATCTGCACGATCAACTGACGCCGTTCGTGGCCGCTCCTCTCTCTCGGAGTCGGCTGGTGTTTTGCCTGGTCGCCACCGACGACGAACACAGCGCGACGGAGCCTGACTCGCCGTGGCCGGAGTACTACGCGCGTCGCGTACTCGAGTGCTTGGGCTCTTCTGAGGAGCCCGACCGGGACACATTGGCGCTGTACTACTTCGACGGATGCCCGTTCTGCGTGCGCGTGCGGCGCGCGATCGATGCGCTTGGCGTGGAGGTCGAGCTGCGAAACATCTACGAGGATCCCAAGCACCTCGAGGATCTTCGTGAAGCCCGGGGCCGAACGACCGTGCCGGTGCTGAGAATCAACGGCACCGATGGCCAAGAGCGCTGGATGCCGGAATCGGCCGATATCGTCCGCTACCTACAAGCCACCTACGAAAAAGCCGCAGCCTAAAGCCACGAACTCGACAAAAAGGGGACAGTCCCCTTTTTCAAAGGGTTAACTGCTAAGACATGATCGTATGGTGATGTCGAAAGCGAGGAGTCTATGGCCGGAGCACGCGCATTGACTGGAGCAAGAATCGAGCATCCCCCCGCATCGCCTCACGGCAAGCTCGTGGAGCTCTTCGATGGAGTTTGGTTCGTGCGTGGCGGCGTGAAGATGCCCATGCGCATCCCCATGAGAATCGGCCGCTCCATGACGGTGGTCCGAGGCCAGGACGGACTCACAATCTTCAACAGCATGCGGCTCTCCGAAGAGGGCTTGGGCGAACTCGAATCGCTTGGGGAAGTGAAGCACGTGATTCGCCTAGGGGGCTTTCACGGACGCGATGATGGATTTTACCGGGATCGGTTCGGAGCCCGAGTCTACGCGATCGAGGGTCAACGCTACGTGCGTGGCATGGACCCCATCAAGGACGGCGAGACCGCGTACATGGAACCGGATGAATGGATCTCCGAGGGGAGCCGCCTCCCGATTGCGGACGCCACGCTGAGGCTGTTCTCAACTTCCAAGCCGCCCGAGGCCGTTTGCCTCCTGGCGCGCGATGGCGGTATTCTGATCGCCGGCGACTCGCTGCAGCACACCCCCGCCCCGGACGAGTTTTTCAACTGGCCAGCCAAGCTCATGATGAAGCGCTTTGGCTTCTTTGAGCCCCACAACGTGGGTCCCGGGTGGCTGCAGTTCGCTCACCCCTCGGCGGACGACGTGCGGTCAGTTCTCGATCTCGAGTTCGAGCACGTTCTGCCAGGCCATGGCGAAGCCGTGATTGGCCAGGCGAAAGAGAAATATCGTCCCACCATCAATGGCCCGCTCAAGGGCTGCCACACCTGATCTCTCGACTGGTCGGCATTCTCGGCCAGCCCGAGCGCAGCTTTGACGTAAGTATTACAAACGGGTCCTTCCGCGCGCCCTAGATTGTAAGCGTGGAAGCGCGAGGGACATCGACGTCGAAGACCTCACCCAACCGATTGGTGGACCGACTGGTCCAACACGGTGAAGTGGCGTCGTTTCGGGAGTTGTGCGCCCGCGTGCTCACCGAGAAAACGCGGTACCTGGTCCTCGACCTCGATCGAACGATTCATCTTGGCCGCGATCTCGGCCAGGACCTCGGTTGGGAGCTTTGTGCGTACCAGGGCTACGGGCGTGAGCACTTCGTGCGTATCGAGGATCGGCAGGAGAGCGGGAAGTTCCTGCTCGACTGGGACCATCCGAAGAAGACCGCACAGTATCTGGCTCGTAGCTTGAGGATTTGGGCATACACAGGCGTCTATTACGGC
>CAYZDM010000401.1:0-3653 GCA_964476875.1 uncultured Sandaracinaceae bacterium
GGCAAGTTCGGAGACGGCAGCCTCCAGCTTGGACGCGGCGGCAGCGTCGGCCGCGCGTTCAATGAGGGTCTCTCCCTCATGAATGGCAGACATCGACAAGGAGTCGTCGAACACCACTGCCAACGCGTGCTGCCGGTCGAGCAAGCTCGACTGCGCGACGCGGTAGGGCGCTGTCGCGACCAACACGAGGACGAGGACGAGGAGCACGCGCATCACCAGCAACAACAAGTCGACGACCCGCAAACGGGCTGCTCGCGTAGCATGGATTCGGTGCAGAAAAGCAATGGTAGGCAGCGTCTGCCTCGGAAGCTTCTGGCGCCTCAGCAGGTGCGCAAGAAGAGGAATCGCAACCGCGACGAGCCCCAACAGGGCCCATGGAAGACCAAACCCCACCGCTCACCCATCCCGCAAGAGCTGGAGCAACGTGTGCTCCGGTGGAGTATCCGTCCTAGCCAGAAGATAGCGTCCCCCAGCGGCCACGACGCGCCGCTGGCACGACTCCACAAATGCCTCGATCTCCTGGCGGTAGCGCCTTCGAAGACCCTTTGGGTCGACTTCCACTGGCGCCTCTCCCTCGAGGCCTTCGAAATGCATTGGCTGCTCGTAGGGAAGCTCGAGCTCGGCGGGGTCCATGACATGAAGCACGATGGTGTCGTGTCCGCGGGCCTGAATCCGCGCCACCGGGTCGAGCGCGTCATCGCTCAAATCCAGCAGGTCACTTGCGATCACCACGAGGCCCATGCGCCCAGCATGCTCGATGAGCTTGTCGAGCGCCGCGTGTAGAGCGGTCGCGCTGGTCGAAGTAGATGGCTGAGCCAACGTTCGCATCAGATAGTCGAGGTGAGCCGGCCCCGAGCGCGCGGGCAATCGATCGCGAACCATATCGTCGAAGGTAATCAGCGACACCGCGTCGCCTTGGCGGGTCAACACGTACGCAAGCGCCGCTAGGAGGGTCGACGCGTGATCGAGCTTGCTGACCTGCCCACTGCCCCAATGCATCGATGGAGAGATATCGAGCGCTAAGGTTCCGCGCAGCTGGGTCTCGTGTTCGAAGTGCTTGATCGCGTAGCGGTCCGACCGCGCATAGGCGCGCCAATCGATGAGTCTGGGATCGTCGCCCGGTCGGTAAGCGCGGTGCTCTTTGAAGATAGCGCTCGCGCCGCGGTGCGGACTTCGGTGCATCCCCGACAGCAGTCCGTCGACGGCGCGCTTGGCCCGAAGCGTGAGCCCAGCCAAGCGCACGGCCAGGTCAGGCTCCAGCACGTGTTTCACGGTTGGATGCTTTGCTTGATGCCTTCGATCACATCGGCGGGCGTCACACCCTCCGCCTCGGCGCGGAAATTCATGACGAGTCGATGAGTCAGAATGGGCTCGATCAGGGCGCGCACGTCCTCGATTTCGGCGGCGTAGCGGCCGTGAAGGATGGCGCGCGCCTTGGCCCCGAGAATGAGGCCCTGGCTGGCTCTCGGTCCTGCGCCGAAGGCCACGTTCTTGCGAACCAGTTCCGAGGCGTTGGGGTCATCCGGTCGAGACGCACGCACGATGTTCACCGCGTGTTGCACCACATGGTCCGCCGCGGGCACTCGCGGAACGAGGTCTTGAAAACCGACGATGTCCTGCGCCGAAAGCACGGGGGTGATGGTGATCGGAAGCGGCGCAGTGGTCCGCTTCACGATGTCGACTTCCTCATGTTGGCTCGGGTATCGAACATCAATCTGAAACAGAAACCGATCCAGCTGCGCCTCCGGTAGAGGGTAGGTGCCTTCCTGCTCAATCGGGTTCTGGGTTGCGAAAACCAAGTACGGCTGCTCGAGCGCATACGTATTGCCGCTGGCCGTGACTTGCCCCTCCGCCATCGATTGCAGAAGCGCAGCCTGTGTCTTGGGGGGAGCGCGGTTGATCTCGTCCGAAAGCAGAATGTTGGTGAACACCGGTCCGGGAATGAAACGGAAGTGGCGCTTCCCGGTCGTGGCGTCCTCTTCGAGCACGTCCGTTCCGGTGACGTCGCTCGGCATGAGGTCGGGCGTGAACTGGATTCGATTGGAGTGAAGCGACAGCGCGTCCGCCAACGTAGTGATGAGCAGTGTCTTGGCGAGCCCGGGGACCCCGACGAACAAGCCATGTCCGCGCGCGAACAAAGCGATGAGCAGGAGCTCGATCACCTCATCCTGCCCCACGATGCGCTGCTTGAGACGAGCGACAATCTCGTCGCGCGCCTTCGAGAGCTGTTGCACTCGCAGCACGTCCGACGCTGCATCGCCTGGTGGGGAAGGAGGAGTACTGCGTACAGGTTCGCTCACGGGGACCTCTTAGCGCCTGGTGGCAAGAATTGCCACATCACTCACGCATCCCTCCGAGCTTGGTACACAGCGCTTCTTCGCTGTCCGCCTGGGGAAGGGGGAGCTTGGATAGAATACAATGGGGCTGAGGATCAAACGGGTTGTGCGCGATCGCTTGGTTTGCGGCGTCCCGGGCAGCCTCGAAGTTAGAGATGCGAAACTGTGCGGTCGCAAGACTCGACAACGCGGGCGCGTGCGTCGGGTAGCGTTCGAGCGTTCGGTGTAGTGGCGCGAGCGCCTCTTGCGGGCGGCCGCCAGCGATCGCTGAACGTGCGTAACGTGACGCGACCACCGGGTCTGCAGGAGCCGCCTGGTGGGCTTTGGCGTACTCCACGGATGCAGCGGCGGGCTTTGACCGGGTCCACAGCAAATCGCCCAGTCGGAGGAAGTTGCGTGCGCGTTCGAGCTCCACACCGGCCAACTCGTCCTGCTCCGTCGCCTCGCCTTTGAGGTAGCGGGGCATCAGACGCGCCGAGGGAGGCTTCGGGTCCTTCGATAGGCCGCTCCGCCAGCGCTTCTCTAGAACCTTCCAAGATACCCCCGCCACGCCAGCTAAGGCCTTGCGCGCGTCCTCACCTCCGCCTACCCGATCGAGTGCCTCCCGCACACCTTCGGCCCCGTGCTCTGAATAGTACATTTCCATGAACGAAGAGACTTGCGCAAAGGCCAGTGAGGCGGCCTGCTGCGTCGGCAGCAGCGCAATCGATGGATGCAGTTGGTCGAAATCGAGCAACTCTTTTGCGCTGGCAGCGTCGTGCAGCAACTGGTTGGCGGCCGGGTCTTGACGCAACGTCGCCTCGTCCTGCCTCCATCGCGTTTCGAGGAACTTCGCCAGCCCCTCCTGCAACCAGACCGGTGATCGATCCAGCGTCGCTTTGGTCAGAAGCAGATGGACGTACTCGTGAGCAATCGTATCGAGCCAAGGGTACCCGTGCATCAAGGCACCGGGGGACGCGATCATCAGTCGCCCCCACTTGCACAAAGCGATCGTTCCGGTCGTGCGGATCGCCTCTACCGACAAAGTCGACACCCGAGCAAGGGACTCGGCATCTGGGTAGATTTCGAGGCGAACCGGGCTGACCATTTTCACGCCCAACTCTGATTCTAGCGCCTCGGCGGCGGCCTTGAGCGTGTCGATCGCGTAGGGGACGAGGATCTCATCCGGCCCCGGCGCGTAACGCACTTCGAAATTCTCATACGTGAAGGTCTCGTAGTTCTTCGTTGTCTCGTAGGTGTCGACGATGACGTCCGCGAGACCGCCCAAGCCTTTGATCGAAGGCGAAGCCTTCCGCAGCTCGGCGATGCCGTCGGCCG
>CAYZDM010000402.1:0-3648 GCA_964476875.1 uncultured Sandaracinaceae bacterium
CGCCGATGCGAACGCGTCGACCGTGGGCGTCTTGACGCGGGTCTTGGGGTAGTAAGCCTGTAGCTTGCTCGCGCGCAACGTGTCGATGAGCAGTACCACGACGTTTTGGGCTGGTTCGTCGATCGCCACGATCTCTCCGCGGGGCCGCACGATGCGCACGTCGCTCAGCGCGAGGTCGACCGAAGCCGCGTTCCGAAAACGAAGCCGCGCGATCTTCCCGGCATTCGGCTTCAGCGCGACCTGCTGATCATTCCATGATGTGCCCATCTGGACTCGCTGCGCGGCCGGACCGGAACCGTCACTTTCGATCTGCAGCAGGAGCTCGCCGGAACCATCTACGCCGAGCCCAGAACCGAAGACCAAAGTGCCGTCCTCCGGCACCTCGACGAACCAGTCGACCTGAGCGCCTGGAGTGAGGACGATCGCACGTCTGGCGACTCCGCCGACCGACGCCTGCTCGACCGCGACTCGGGCGGGCGCGACCGCGGCTTCAGCAGTCGACGGCTCGAAGCGCAACCAGTCGACCGCAAGCGACCGCGCCTTCCCACGAACCTGGGCGGTCTTTGTCGCGCGCAGCATGATCGAGTTCTCACCGCGGCGAATGTCGGCTTCGGCAATCGGGATCACGATCTCGCGGAAGCCGTCAGCCTGCGACACACGTGTCTCGCCTGCGGTCTTGCCGTTCACGTAAACGATGATGGCGCCGGTCGCGTACGCCTTCGCACGAAACCGAAGTTGCATGGGTTGCTTCGATTCCGCTGGCAGGTACAGCCGGGCGGTCTTGCCGAAGGTGGATACGCTCGCACCGCCCTCTCGGCTTTCTCCTAGCCAGCCGCTGTTCCAGTTGCCGATGGTGTACTTGAGGCGAGCGGCGGTACCGAAGTCGATCAACAGACCTGCTGGATCGTACACGTCGGCAAGATGCAGCAGCGCGAGGAGGTCCTCGTAGGTCGCGGTTGCATCTGGCGCCGCCGCCACGGCAGGCGCCGGCGAGGACGGAGCGGAAGCGGGAGCCTCGGTCGGCTCGGTCCCTTCTCCGGGACCCTGCGCGGCGGGATCCGGACCCGTCCCACCTTCGCCACATGTAAATCCCTGCAAGCACAGAACGAGAACAAGCACCAAGCGGCTCTTCATAAGTCTTCCCCTTCGAACTCCGCTACCACGGGCGGTGGGCCGGAGCAACGACGCCGGGACGACCGCAGCGGGTCATGGTGTGCTACCTGAGGGCCGTCATGGACGGCAATGAGCAGCCCCGCGAATGGAGCGTGAACAAGAGCGCGAAGCTCTACCAGATCAAGGGCTGGGGAGAACCGTACTTTCGAATCAACGAGCGCGGCCACGTCGAAGTGCGGCCGGATCCGACCGAGGACCGGGCGATCGACCTCTACAACCTGACCAAACAACTTGGCGCGCGTGGGCTCGACCTGCCCTTGCTGATCCGGTTTCCCAATATTCTCCAGGATCGAATTCGACTGCTGAACGAGTGCTTCGAAAGCGCGATTCGCGAGTATGGATACAACGGAAAGTACCGAGGCGTCTTTCCGGTCAAGGTCAACCAGCAACGGCATCTGGTCGAAGAGATTGTTGAATCCGGAAAGCCTTGGCGGTTTGGCTTGGAGGCCGGTTCCAAGCCCGAGCTTCTGATCACCCTGGCCGCCATGGACGATGAAGACGGCTTCATCATCTGCAACGGGTACAAAGACCTCGCCTATCTCGAGACGGCCCTCGTGGCACAGCGCTTCGACAACACGGTGGTCGTCGTACTCGAACGGTTCGAGGAACTCGAACTCGCGTTCCGTGCTTCCGAGAAACTCGGCATTCGACCGTGTCTCGGCGTGCGCGCCAAGTTGAGCAGCAAAGGCATGGGGCGCTGGGCGGACTCCGCTGGCGACCGCGCGAAGTTTGGCCTGACGATGTCGGAGATCGTCCACGTCGTGGAAGAGCTCGAGAAGCGGGAGATGCTCGACTGTCTGAAGCTTCTGCACTTCCATCTCGGAAGCCAAGTCTCCAGCATCATCCCGGTGAAAAACGCAATGCGCGAAGCGGGACAGATCTACGTCGAGCTCAGCAAGATGGGTTGCGAAATGGGCTACCTCGATGTCGGCGGTGGCCTAGCGGTCGACTACGACGGATCCAAAACCGATTTCCGCGGCTCGATGAACTACGACCTAAAGGAGTACGCCTACGACGTAGTCGCCGGGGTTCAGGAAGCCTGCGAGAAGGCAAACGTCACGCACCCCACCATCGTGAGCGAAAGTGGTCGCTCAATCGCGGCGTATCAATCCGTATTGGTGTTCGACGCGCTAGGCGTGGACCACGTAAACTTCGAGGATCCGCCGGCCCCGTCCGAAGAAGACCACCGCATTCTCCGCGAATTCTACGAGACCTGGAAGGGCATCCAGCCGAAGAACGTTCAGGAGTCTTGGCACGACGCGCAGCAAGCCCTCGAGGAGGCGCGCAGTCTGTTCAAGTTCGGCTATCTCGGGATTCGGGAGCTCGCGCGGGCTGAGCATTTGTTTTGGAGCTGCTGCGACAAGATTCGCAAGTCGATGCGACGCCTGAAGTACGTCCCCGAGGAGCTTCAGGCCATCGAAGAGTTGATGGGGTCCATCTACTACTGCAACTTCTCGTTGTTCCAGTCGGCGCCCGACATTTGGGCCATGGACCAATTGTTTCCGTTCATGCCGATTCACCGCCTCGACGAAGAACCCACGGTGCGCGCGCGACTCGCGGACGTCACTTGCGACTCCGACGGCATGGTCGACCATTTCATCGATGTGGAGGAAGTGCAGCACTCGCTCGATCTTCATCCCGTCGAACCGGGGAAGCAGTACCTGCTCGGCATGTTCTTGGGCGGCGCCTACCAGGAGATCCTCGGCGACTTGCACAATCTGTTTGGCGACACGAACGCGGTTCACGTCCGCGTCGAGGAGTACGGGTACAGCGTCGCGAACGTCATCAAGGGCGACGCGATCGACGAAGTGTTGCGGTACTTGCAGTACGACCCTGAGGAAATGGTGGAACGAGTTCGCAAACAGGCGGAGCGCGCGCTGAACCAGGGTCGCATGACGCTACCGCAGTTGCGGACGTTCATGCGTCACTACGAAGAAAGCCTGCGCGGCTACACGTATCTCAAGGACGACCGCTAACTTTCTGCCCGTTTCTGAGCGTTTTCGACATGGACTCCGCCAAGCTCTACCTTGAAAGGGTGGACACAGCGGAGTTTCAAGAGGCACTGCTCCAGCAGATGGAGCGAAAGACACACTGGGCGTGGCCCGCATTCACCGGTGGGTTGGTGGCGAAGGACAAACTGCACGTTCACCTCGAACATGAGTGGGCGGTCTATGTGCGTGACTTTCCCATCATGGTTGGACGGGCCTACGTACAATGTCCGATCGCCGAGGTGCGACGAGAGCTCGCGGAGAACCTCTACGAGGAAGAGACAGGCGGGCTCGCGGCAGGCAAGCCCCACCCGGAGCTGTTCATGATGTATCCGCAGGGATTGGGAATGGACGTCCGACGGTTCGACGACGTTCAACTGCTTCCGGCTGCCCATGCGTACCGCGCGTTCTTGGACGACGCGACGACAAACCGCGGTTGGGCGATCGCTGCCGCTATCTCGACGCTGTTCATAGAGGGAACGCCATA
>CAYZDM010000403.1:0-3643 GCA_964476875.1 uncultured Sandaracinaceae bacterium
TCCCCTTTTTGCAGGGTGAATTCTCACCTGGCCGAAGCCGGTGGACGGTGGCATCGGCGTAGCTACTGGTGCACATTAGCGACATGAGCGACGACGACATTCGGAACCTGGGCCCGCTGGCTGCGTTCGCTGGAACCTGGCAGGGGACCAAAGGGCTTGACCTTTCACCCGATGACGACCGAGTCACCGTGGAGCGAAACGAGTTCAGCGAGCGGGTAGTGTTGGAACCCATCGGCCTCGTCGAGAACCACGAGCAATCGCTCTACGGGCTTCGGTACTCGAAAATGGCGTGGCGACTTGGCGCGGAGAACGCGTTCCACGAGGAAGCGGGCTACTGGCTTTGGGACGCCGAGGCGCGTCAGGTCATGCTCAGTTTCATCGTGCCACGGGGCGTGACCGTCCTGGCGGGTGGAACGGTGGCGCCCGATGCGAAGACCATCAAGCTTTCTGCCAAAGTGGGTAGCGAGGTGTTCGGCATTTGCTCCGGACCGTTCCTCGACGAGGAGTTCAAGACAGTCCGCTACGACATCGAGCTCACGGTCAACGACGATGGAACGTTCACCTACGCGCAGAACACCCAACTTCAGATCAAGGGCCAGGCCGCTGTCTTTGCGCACACGGACGAGAACACGTTGCGGAAGGTAGAGTAGGCCGCCGCCTCCCCTTGCATGGGCGCGGCCACTCGGGCGGTTCGGATGCGACCCTAGTGTGAAGTCGTGACGTAACCGGCGGTCATCATCTCGTTGACGCGGTCGAGCGCAGCCTTCCACGCCCGTTCCAACTCTGGCGTCCAATCCGTCCCCGACACCGCCGCCAGTGCCTCTACCATCGCCTCTGCATAGGGCGGATACATATCGGTCGGCGTCTCGTACGAGAACTGATGGCGGGAGCCCATGGCGTGCACGTAGTCGCCGAGCCAGTGCTCCTGATCGAGCATGTTGAGGACCGCCCCGAGGGTTTCGGTCATCATTCGCTGTTGACTGGGGCGGCTGTACGAGCCGAAAAGCTCCACTGCGTCAGGCCTCTTCGCGAAGAGGCTTTCGTACACCCGGTCGGTGAGTTCGGCCTCATGCTCCGACACCTCGACCAGGTGCTCCCTGAGCAAAACCACGTCGATATCCGGCGTTTGAACGTTCATGGGCCTACTTTACATTAAATAAAGTTAGCGGCCAGTCGCGCACCATTCTTAACCCCGGGTAAAGGGGGACTGTCCCCTTTTACGTGCGGTGGGCGACGTATTCTAGGACTTCTCGGGGGGAGAGTTCGACGCTGGAGGGGCCGCTTCGGATGTAGAAGACTTCCTTGTTCTTGGCTTTCAAGAAGACGGGGTTGGCGGAGCGCTCGCACTGGACGACCACGACGCTCTGCGATCCGATTGGGCGGACCTGAAACCGGATGAGCGGTGAGAACTCGGCTCCGATGTGTTGGTTCACCAAGTTCTTCAAGTGCAGCTGGCACTTGTCGTCGCTCTCGAACTGGTCGGCGTCGAGGCCGAGGATCTCACCGCCGTCGCCGACTCCGATGAGCAGGGTGCCACCCTCGGAGTTCATGAACGCCGACGCGCCCTTGAGCCATGCCAGCTCGATTTCCTTGCCGAGCTTCTCGGTCTTAAGATTCATGCGCACCGTCGACTTGAACTCGAGCGTTCGACTCTCACCTTGTTCGATGAGTCGCCGCACGTCGCGCTCGAAGCTTTTCGGACTGATGAGCTGTTTGGGGACGTCCTTGAGTTGATGGCTGTACTTGCGAACGATTGTCACGGCGGGGAGAAGACCCAGCAAAAAGATCAACACGAGGATCACGATGAGCTGCGGAGTCCAGTCGATCGTGGCGCCGAAGATCTCTGGATCGGGCACCGCCACGCCCATCCAGATGCCTGAGAGTGGCTCCATGCGGCGAACCCCGGTCCACCCCGACACTTCGCCGGCCACAAAGGGCACTGGGTCGGCGGCGCGTCCGCCAGCAGCGAGCCACGCCTTCACCGCTCTCGCAATGATCTCGTTGCCGACGCGTTCCGCCGGAACAAAAACGTGTTGCGCACCGCTCGATGACTCCCCGGGCTGCGACACGCGGTATGGGACGAACACTTCGCCCTCCGAGGTGCAAAGAAATGTCTCGCCGCCTTCACTCACCTCGATCTGACTCACGAGCGCGAAGATGTCCCCGAGAAGCAAGTCGAACGCCACCACGTGCGTGTTGCCGTCTTGCCGCGTCCAGCGCATCGATTGTGTCACGCCAACACGCTTCTCCTCGAAGAAGACATAGGGAGCGCTGCGAAAGACCTCATCGTTGGAACCGATGCTCATCGCGCCCCGGAACCAAGGCCGCTCGCTTGGAACGTAGCCGGGGAGCTCGACCCAGGTTGCGTCGAGAAGCACGTGTTGCTCGCTCCAACGTTCGCGCAGCAACTTTCCTTTCCCTCGCTTGAGACCCCGGGTGCGCGTCAACCAGCCCTCCGGTTTACCCTCCGCGTTCTGTGCTCGCGAAAGATGGAGCTCATGGCCCCTCGAGTCCGCGATGATCATCGCGCTGACCATCGGAAGGGGCGCGAGAATGGGCGCAAGCTTGGCGAGAGCCGTCGGGCGGTCCTTCGCGTCGAGGAAGCCGGCCTTGCCCCATTCCCAGCTCAGGACGAGCAGTCGGTCAACCGGTTCCATGCGCCCTCGAAACTCTTGCTTCGCCTGTGCCGAAGCGCGCTCGATGTGGACCCTCGCCGTACTCCGTTCGGTCGTGGTCGCGCTCGATATCGCCAGCGCCACAATGGCTCCGGATGTGGCAAGAATGACGAGGGTCAGATCCCTCAGAAGCCTGGTGCGGACGTTTCTAGGGCGAAGCCTGAAGAGGTCAGCGATGGGAAACATAAGCACTACCGGGAGAGGCAGATTGGAGGCGCCGGTCAGACTCGAACTGACGAATGGAGGTTTTGCAAACCTCTGCCTTACCACTTGGCTACGGCGCCGCGAGCTGCAGTCTGTAGCGCTTCTGACAGCGCTTGTCACGCAGCGTTTTCCAGCTTAGTCGACCACCGGGGTGGCGCGCCACACCTTGCGTGGTAGGCATTCCCACATGACATCACAGGACTCCTTTCAGAGCCGTGTCACGATCCACGCCGGCGGCCGCCAGGCCGAGATTCACCGCCTGGATGCGCTGACTCGCGCCGGCTTCAAGGGCATCGATACCCTCCCGTATTCGATCCGAGTTCTACTGGAGAATCTGCTGCGGTACGAGGACGGGAAGACTGTCACGCGTGCGGACATCGAAGCGGTGGCCAACTGGGATCCATCGGCGGCGCCGAGCACCGAGATCGCCTTCCGCCCGTCGCGTGTGCTGCTCCAGGATTTCACCGGTGTGCCCGCCGTCGTCGATCTGGCTGCGATGCGCGACCAGTTTGCGAAGATGGGTGGCGACCCGAGTCGCATCAACCCTTTGCAGCCCGCCGACTTGGTGATCGACCACTCGGTGCAGGTCGATTCATACGGCCTGCTGCGCTCCTTCGAGGACAACGTGAAGCGCGAGTTCGAGCGCAATCAGGAGCGCTATCAGTTCCTCAAGTGGGGGCAGAGTGCATTCAAGAACATGCGCGTGGTGCCGCCGGGCACCGGCATCGTGCACCAGGTCAACCTCGAGTATATCGCAAGTGTGG
>CAYZDM010000404.1:0-3637 GCA_964476875.1 uncultured Sandaracinaceae bacterium
GGTCGCGAAGTGGTATGAAATGCGCCCGCGCCCGCAGCCCATGTCCAACAGGTGCGATCCCTGAGGTTCGTTTAGATTCAGCTCCTTCAATACAGCCTGCTCGACCAAGATCTGATTCCCGTACAACCCTTGGGATTCGTCTAGCTGCGGTGGGATGTAGAGCTTCTCCAGGTCAAAAACCGAGAGCATATTGTTGAGGACCTTGTAGTAGTCGGCGACGGCTTGCGTTTCATCCGCTGTCTCGGTTGGCTCGCCATCCTGCATTCTCTGAAGGAACTTGAAGCCATCGATGCAAGCTTGCTTGTCCTCGTCCGACAGCTCTGCCAATCGCTTGAGCCCGACGAGTGCGGTCTTAATTCGGTACCAGTTCATTTAGTAAGATCTCGTTGGACGCATAGGGCCCCGCAGGGCCATCACCGCTCCCTGACGAGCGTCATCGTGCAGGGAGGGTCATTCGGGTTTTGTGTAGGGGACGGGGGGGCAAAATGGAATTCACCCAGCCTAGGACACCATCCGGAGAATTCAACAGCATCAACCACAGCGTTCACACTGGAGACGAGGGCGTTGGTTGTTGACGGGGCCGCGCGGCCGTACGACAAAGGGCCTCTTTTGGAGGTCTACATGCAGCTTCGGAACCTGGCCTTGATCGCCGCGATGTCCTTGTCCCTGAGCGCAGGCTGTAGTGAGAGCGCCGACGGCGGAGCCGGCGGATCGGGTGGGGATGGCGGCGCGGGTGGCAGCGTCACTGCCTATGCCGGCAACGTCTGTGTCGGGGCGAAACAGGTCGCCCTCGGCGTGTTCTGCAGCAGCGTGTTCGATGCCTGGGGCGGTTGGGAGAGCGACCAGGACGACACCGCGCGGAACTCCTCGATAGCCGCGGCTCGGACTGCGCTAGAGGCGTCATGGGACGCAGCCGAATCGACGGCAACCGAAGATGGCGCTGACTGCTCGGACCTTGCCCTGACGCCGGACGAGGCAAGCCTGGCGGTCGACAGCTCGGTTCAAACGACCGCCGAATCTATCAACGACGGACTCGACCTTGGGCAAGCCGACCAAGCCGCATGCGGCGCGGAGCTGCTCTCGGCATCGGGCCAAACCTGCGAGTCCGTGCTCGCACTCGAAGGTGCGCACATCGCCGACCTCGAGGCCGACCCCGAAGGATCCCAGCTGGATGCCGAAACGCGCGCCGTCTTTGAAGCCTTCGGTGCGGCGTGGAGCGACGCGACCGGTGGCGCTTGCCCGACGAACGCAAGCGAGAGCGAAGTCCGTGACGCCGTCCAGCGCCTCATCGACGAAGGCGTGCTGGCCACGATCGTAACACCAGGGCTCGATAGCGATCAGTACACGACCTTGACGCCAGGGCCGACCGAATACCAAGGAAGAACGTACACACCCCAGTGCATGCAGGGATCCGGATATCGCTACTTCGCGAAGCGCGGCAGCGTGAACAAGTTGATGATCTACTACCAGGGCGGGGGCGCGTGTTGGGACAATCTCACGTGCAGCTTTCCAGCGTGCAGGACCGAGCCCGACCCGGACATGGGCGAGTATGTCGATGGTTTCTTCGACCTCGAGAGCGACGAGAACCCTTTTCGCGACTGGAACATCGTGTTCGTCTCGTACTGCACCTGCGACGTTCACTTCGGGGATGCGACGGTTGAATACGACGAAGCCACGCCGCCGATCACCGTCCAGCATCTCGGTTATCACAACTCCAAGGTTGCCGAGAAGTGGGCACGCGAGCACTTCCTCAACCCGGAGGTCGTCTTCGTGACAGGATCGAGCGCGGGAGCGTACGGGGCCTGGTTCAACGGGCCGTTGCTCCACGAGGTCTGGCCGGCGTCACAGATTCACGTCCTCGCGGACGCTGGAAACGGCGTCATCACCGAGGACTTTCTACAGAACCAGTTCGGCAACTGGAACTTCGTCGCCAACCTGCCCGACGTCCCCGGAGCGCTCGAGTCGATCACCGAGGGGAACGGGATGCCTGGATACACCGAGGCGGTCGCAAGCGCGTTCGGCGACACCAACTGGGCGCACGTATCGACGCTCTACGATGGCAGCCTCGGCGGGCAGACCGGCTTCTACAACATCATGTTGACCGGTGGCGATCTTCTCACGGCGTTCGACTGGTGGAACGCCAGCTGCACGTTCGGAGAGACCGCGCTCGCGCAGGCGGAACAGACCTTTGAGGTTGTCCCATCCAACTACCGCTACTACTTCGGCGCCGGCACGATGCATACAGTGTGGCGAGCCGACAAGGTCTACGACGACACGACAGGCGGCGTGCCAACCATCGTCGACTGGGTCCGCGCGATGCTCGCAAGCGGCCCCGACGGGCCCGACGCAAATTGGTCGAACGTCTTGTGCTCCAATTGCGGCTTGTTACTCGACGGCGACCCCATGCCCGAGCCCTTGGCGCCGCCGTTCGAGCAGCAGGGCGAAGACGTCGTCGTCGTGTGCGAGTAGAACCAAGAGGTCTCTGCCGAAACGGGGCCTAGGCCTCGCCGCCCTGCCCCCTGTCGACGCGTGCACGCAGGGCCCGAACCGTTCGCCCAGCGGCGCGTTCGTTCTCTCGGCTGAAGACCGACGACGGAAGCGGGAGATCGGGGTCGACATAAATGTTGAAGTCGATCTCGGTGCGCGCGCCACCATCGACGGGGGTGAGCCGGAAGCTCGCGTTGAACGCCTCGATGTTGCCGTCCATGAGGCGGCCTTCAACCAGCCGCGATTCTCCATCCTGAGGAAGCTCCGCGAGCTTGAGCTGACCGTAGAGCGTGTACATGCCCTTGGCGACGCTGACCTCCATGTAGACCATCGCGCGGCTGCCGCGCTGCGCGAGCACCTTCGATTTGGTGAAATTCGGCATGAAGTCGACGTAGTTGGCGTAGTCGAGCACGATCGGAAGGACCTCTTCGATCGGCTTGTCGACGACGATGACCGCCCGGCCCGACGCGATCTTCGAACCCTCGACGGCGATCTGCGTGGTGGAGATGCCGGCGTTCTCCACATGCGGTTCGACGGCTGCCGCATGATTCGGCGCGGCACCAAGCGTCCACGCCCAGATCAGAGCGCCGACCAGAGCCGAATGGGACAGGGTGCGTCGAATGCGATTGGGAAGGTTCTGCATGGGTATCTCCTTGGTTGTTCTGAGCTCGAGCAATCTAGGCTTGCCTATTGGCTCAATCTAATTACACTGCACAGTGTAGTTCCCCTGCTTCTGGGGTCAAGGACAAAATGCACTGCACAGTGTAGTTTTCAGCTAAGTCTATGGAAATACAAAGAGAATCACGCATCATTGCCAAGCGAGACACCATTTTGGCGGCTGCCACGGCCGCCTTTAGGGATGAGGGCTACGAATCCACGAGCATGGACCGTATCGCCGAGCGAGCCGGAGCCTCCAAACGAACGGTGTACAACCACTTCGGCAGCAAAGAGGCGCTATTCCAAGCGGTGGTGGCGCGGCTCTTCGAACAATCGACGGAGCTGAAGGGTGTCGTCTGGGACCCGGAACGTCCCCTAGAACACCAGCTCAACGACTTCGTGCAGGCCAAGACCCTCCTGTCCGAGGACACGTCCGCGCGCTGCCTCACGCGCGTGGTGCTCGGCGTCTACACCAAGCAGCCCTAGTTGCTGC